>CALFBL010000001.1 GCA_937951695.1 uncultured Granulosicoccaceae bacterium
CAATCCGAACGATCAAGGAGACAAATTGGTGGATCATCTGGTGGAGCTCACCGGCGGCGGTGCGGATTATTCCTTCGAATGCATCGGCAACGTTGACGTGATGCGCGCAGCGCTTGAGTGCTGTCACAAAGGCTGGGGCGAGAGCATCATTATCGGTGTGGCAGGAGCAGGCAAAGAAATTGCCACCCGTCCGTTCCAGCTGGTCACCGGCCGCTCCTGGCGCGGCACCGCGTTCGGCGGCGCACGCGGACGAACCGATGTGCCCAAAATCGTCGACATGTACATGGAGGGCCGGCTCGACATCGATAGCCTGATCACTCACAAACTGAAACTGGAGGACATCAACGAAGGCTTTGATCTGATGCACTCGGGCGAGAGCATTCGAAGCGTGGTGGTGTACTGAGCCATGACGTTGAAAACGGAATCCACCTGGGCAAACGCTGGCGGCACACTCTCGGTTCTCACCCACAGCAGTCACGCGGTCGGTGGTGACATGCGCTTTGGCGTGTTCGCCCCGCCACAAGCGGCGAGTGAAAAGGTACCGGTTATCTGGTACCTGTCCGGGCTGACGTGCTCGTGGGCGAATGTGATGGAGAAATCCGGCATCCAGCACGCCGCGGCAAAACACGGGCTGATGATCGTCGCACCCGACACCAGCCCGCGCGGGGATTACGTCGCCGACGATGAGGCCTACGATCTGGGTCAAGGTGCTGGGTTCTACCTGAGCGCCACACAAACGCCTTGGCAGCCGCACTTCAAGATGGACCAATACATCACCGATGAATTACCCGGCATCATTTTTGACAATTTTAATGCAGATCCCACCCGTCAAGGCATCACCGGACACTCCATGGGGGGGCATGGCGCTTTGACGCTGCACCTGAAACACCCGGATCGCTACCAATCGGTGTCGGCGTTTTCACCGATTGCGTGTCCATCGAATGTCCCTTGGGGGCGTAAAGCGTTTTCCGCTTATCTGGGCACGAACGAATCGGATTGGGAACAATACGACGCCTCCAAGCTGGTGGCAAAGAAACCCAGCAATGCCATGATACTGATCGATACCGGGGACGCTGACCAATTTCTGCACGAGCAACTGACCCCGGATGCGTTCATCAAAGCGTGCAAAGACGCCGGCCAATCACTCGATTATCGGCTGCAACCCGGATACGATCATTCCTATTATTTCGTTTCGAGCTTTATCGCCGACCACATCGCTCATCACGCCTCGGTACTGAAATAAATGCAAACCTTGCGCGATTGACGTCAATCCAAGCCCGCACGGTGGCTAGTCCTCGACTGGCCCGCCAGCGTCCTTCCAATCCGCGAAGCCACCGATATTAGTCACCGATCGGTAGCCCATGTCCTGCAGCGTTTTACCAGCCAAAGCCGCTTGCCCGCCCGCTGCACAGATAATAAAAATATCGGCGTCTTTTTTCATGGCCTCGTTGTGCAAAGGCGAACCGTCATCGGACATAAATTCGACCATGCCGCGAGGAATGCGCTGTGCACCCGCGACGGTTCCGGAACCGGCTATTGCCGAAGAATCGCGAACATCGACAAACACGGCATTGGCTTTACCGTGAGCGGCAATCGCCTCCTCGGCTGAAATGCGCGGTACCGTGGCGTTGGCTTCGTCGAGGTAATCTTTCGAGGTTTTCATCAGTGTATTCTCGTGATTTAAGTGTTTAAGCGCTGAGTGCGGCTTCGGCCAAATTGACCCAATAGCTGCAGCCATAGGGGATGATCTCGTCGTTAAAATCGTAATCGGGGTGATGCAAGCCTGCTGATTCCCCTTGACCGATAAAGATAAAAGCACCGGGTCGAGATTCCAACATGTACGAGAAATCTTCTGCTCCCATCATCGGCGTGGCAGATCGATTCACTTGCGCTTCGCTGACCACACCCGCAGCCACGTCACCAGCCAGTACGGTTTCAGTTTCATGATTAACCGTCACCGGATAGCCCAGCTGATAGTCCACGTCGATGGTCGCGCCGAAGGCGGCACTGATGTGTTCTGCCAGTTCCTTGATGCGTTTTTCAGCCAAAGTGCGCATCTCGGCGCTGAAGGTTCGCACCGTGCCACCGAGCATTGCGGTTTGTGGAATGACGTTGTCGGTATCGCCTAAGTGGATTTGGGTCACTGATATGACCAAGCTGTCCAGCGGAGCTGCGTTGCGCGACACAATGGTTTGAATGGCCTGTACCAATTGCACGGTAACCATCGCCGGATCGATACAGCCGTGAGGTTTGGCCGCGTGTCCACCCTTACCCCTGATGTTGATTGTAAAGACATCAGCGGCGGCCATCATCGGCCCAGACGTTACCGCGAAAGTGCCCACATCAAGCCCCGGCATGTTGTGCATACCGAACACTTTTTCTATCCCGAAACGCTCCATCATGCCGTCATCCACCATGGCTTTACCACCACCGCCGCCCTCTTCGGCCGGCTGAAAAATCACCGCCACTGAACCGATAAATTGGCGGGTCTCAGCCAGGTAGCGCGCAGCGCCCAGCAACATCGCAGTATGACCGTCATGGCCGCAGGCGTGCATCTTTCCATCCACGATTGATTTGTGCGGCAAATCGCGATTCTCTTGAATGGGCAAGGCATCCATATCGGCGCGCAAACCCACCACTCGGGCATTTTCCCCATCCGGCCCCAGTTTGCCGTGGATGATCCCGACCACACCGGTTTGTCCGATGCCAGTGACGATTTCATCGCACCCAAATGCTGTTAAACGCGCTGCCACAAAAGTCGCCGTTTGATGCACATCGTAGAGCAGCTCAGGGTTTGCATGCAGGGTGTGTCTCCACGCGGAAATATCATCGTGCCATTCAGTGAAGCGGTTAATGATCGGCATAGGTTATCCTCAAGTTCAGCTTAAGTGTACACAGCCTCGAGGTGAACATGCACCCCGAGGCGGAGACCAGACTATGTCAGTGTTGATACCTGATCTTGCGTTCGACAATCGATACGCGCAGTTGCCCGAGCGCTTGTATACCCAGCAAGACCCCGTACCGGTCAAGGCCCCTGCTTTGTTGGCGTTCAACGACACACTCGGCGCAAAACTGGGAATCGAACGTGGAGC
>CALFBL010000002.1 GCA_937951695.1 uncultured Granulosicoccaceae bacterium
ATATCCAAGCACATCGCTTAATATCTCCAGCGTATGTTCGCCGAGCAAGGGAGAACGGACAACTTCTACGTCACTGTCCGACAATTTGATAGGACAACCAACACTGAGATATTCACCGCGCTCAGGATGATCGACCTTGACCATGGTTCCTGTGGCAAATAGACCTTCATCTTCCGATATTTCTTTCATCGACAATATCGGACCAACGGGAATATCGTGTGGGTTACAAATTTCCATGACTTCGAACTTGGTCTTGGTCTTGGTCCACTGTTCGATGGTTTCGAATATCTGATTCAGCTTATCCAGGCGCTCCGCAGGCTTGGCAAAGCCACTTGCTGTTTTCCAGTCGGGTTTGCCGATAACATCGCACACCTTCCCCCATATCGCGGCCTGGATAATGAAATAGGTGTAAGCATTCGGGTCCTGCTCCCAGCCTTTGCATTTCAGAATACGGCCAGGCTGCCCACCACCCGAATCATTACCTGCACGTGGCGTGGCCTCACCAAAAGGTACGCCTTCACCAAACTGTGAGTACTCATGCAATGGACCTGCGGCGAGTCGCTGTTGATCTCTGAGTTTGACTCGGGCAAGGTTCAACACGCTGTCTTGCATTGCACACGATACTTTCTGCCCACGGCCGGTTTTTTCCCGCTGGAACAAGGCTGTGACAATACCAAGACACAAATGTATACCAGTGCCAGAGTCCCCGATTTGGGCGCCAGTCACCAACGGTGGCCCATCACGAAAACCGGTAGTGGACGCAGAGCCGCCAGCACACTGAGCAACGTTTTCGTACACCTTACAGTCCTCATACTTACCCGGACCAAAGCCTTTGATCGATGCCATCACGATACGCGGATTGATTTGCTGAATACGTTCCCAGGAAAACCCCATACGATCCAACGCGCCCGGCGCAAAATTCTCTACCAGCACATCACACACTTCAATCAGACGCGTGAGTACTTCTTTGCCTTTATCGTTTTTGGAATTTAATTCTATTGAGCGCTTGTTGTGATTTAGCATCGTGAAATACAAGCTATCGGCGCCGGGCACATCAATCAATTGCTTACGCGTTGCGTCCCCCACACCTGGTCGCTCCACCTTGAGAACATCTGCGCCAAACCAGGCAAGCAGTTGCGTGCAGGTCGGGCCGGACTGAACATGGGTGAAATCAAGTACTTTAATACCATCAAGCGCTTTCATGAGGTGGACTTACCTGTGATTATTTAACTGAAACAATACTATGCTGTTCAAACGTCGGTGTGTCATGACTTATTTTTTGATACCACACTTTGCGGATTGAGATTACCAATGCGTCCACTCTCGGTACCGGCATTTTCGTCTATCACGGCATTGATCAATGTCGGCTTACCTGAATCCAGCGCTTCATTGACTGCCGTTGTGAGTTCGTCGCGCGTATTGGCGGTAACGCCATGTCCACCAAAAGCCATCATCATCATGTCGTACCGGGCATTCTTCACAAAAACCGTTGGCGCAACATCATCACCACCGGTTGGATTAACGTCAGTGCCCCGGTAGATGCCATTGTTGTTAAACACAACAATACAAACAGGCAAATTGTATCGACAGATGGTTTCGATCTCCATACCCGAGAACCCGAACGCGCTGTCACCTTCAACCGCAAGAACCGGGTTGCCGGTTTCAACTGCGGCAGCCACAGCTGCCCCCATACCGATCCCCATGATGCCCCAAGTACCCACATCCAAGCGTTTTCGCGGTTTGTAAACGTCGATAATGCTGCGCGCGAAGTCCAGCGTGTTAGCACCTTCATTAACGAGTATCGTCTCAGGACGCTCTCTCATGATAATTTTGAGCGCACCCAAAGCGACATGAAAATCCATGGGGGTAACTGTATTGCTCTGCAGTTTGGCAGCCATTTTTGCCAGGTTTGTATCGCGCTTTTCTTTTACCGCGTTGAGCCACTCGGAGGGTGGCTGAGGCCATGAGTCACCCATATCGATCATCAACGCCGACACTACCGACTTGATATCGCCGACCAGAGGGGCTGCGATTTCCACGTTACTGTCCATTTCACGCGGTTCGATATCAATCTGCACAAATTGTTTACTGCCAGGCTCTCCCCAGCTTTTTCCTTTGCCGTGCGACAGCAACCAGTTGAGCCTGGCGCCAATCATGATGACCACATCGGATTCCTTTAGAGCCAGCGATCTGGCAGCCCCTGCCGATTGTGGGTGGTCATCGGGCAGCAACCCTTTAGCCATACTCATTGGCAAGTAAGGAATACCACTGGCTTCCACAAAAGACTTTATAAGCTCATCAGCCTGGGCGTATGCTGCACCTTTGCCCAAAATGATCAGTGGTCGCTTGGCAGCCTTGATGACATTGAGTGCACGTGCCACCGCGTCTGGCCCTGGTAACTGAGCAGGCGCGGGATCTATTACCTTAACGATAGATTGTGCACCAGCCTGTGCATCCATAACCTGACCGAACAACTTGGCAGGCAGATCCAGATAAACCCCACCCGGACGACCGGATACCGCAGCTCGAATAGCGCGCGCCACGCCGATGCCGATGTCTTGCGCGTGAAGAATACGAAATGCCGCTTTGCACAGCGGCTTGGCAATGGCCAATTGATCCATTTCTTCGTAATCGCCCTGTTGCAAATCCACAACTTCTCGCTCAGACGACCCACTCATTAATATCATCGGGAAACAGTTGGTGGTAGCGTTTGATAACGCTGTCAATCCATTCAGGAATCCAGGCGCTGAGACGGTCAAACACAACCCGGGTTTCTTGGTCAAGTACCCAGCGATGGCAGCAGCGTTACCCGCATGCTGCTCATGACGAAACGACAATACCCGCATGCCCGCTGCTTGGGCCAATCGACCAAAATCAGTAATCGGAATTCCAGGGACACCGTATATCGTGTTGAGATCATTAGCTTGTAGCGCATCGATCAGCAGATGGAAACCGTCGGTAAATTCCTGAGCACTTTCAGTTTCAGGCGTTTTACCCCGTTCCTCAGTCATCGTTACTGACATACCAATATCCCCCGATATTTTTCAAAACAGTTGCCTTTGTGCAACCTGTTTAGTTACCCTTTCCCATGGAACGCCCCCCGAAGGCCATCCAGGTCTTGTGAATATGATCGTGCAGTTTCATGGTGTGATCGCGAACCAGCATCGCAGCCAGATCGCCCTCACGATTTTCCAGAGCTTCGATGATCGCCATATGATCAACCACAGAACGATTGACTCGATCACCTTCGCGCATCGCTCTGCGTCGCACCGCGTACATGTGTTGCAGCAGACTGTCTGCGGTGTTTTTTAGCAGCTTACAACCGGACAACTCCAGAATGCGCTGATGAAACAAAATGTTCGCTTCCGAATACTCGGCTATGTCGGCACGATTGGAGTCCGCGCTGTGTTTCACGCCCAAGACCCGTAATGTGCCGATTTCATCGTCAGTGGCAACCGTGGTAACAAGACGCGCGGCCATGCTCTCAAGGGCCGCCCAGACCACCACCATTTCAAGCACCTCTTCAAGCGTCTTGGGCTTTACGTACACACCCTTACGCGGCAGTATCTCGACAAATCCTTCTTGCTCGAGTTTGGCGAGGGCTTCGCGAATCGGCGTTCTTGATATGCCAAGCTGTTCTGCCAGTTGCCGCTCATCCAGCCTCAGATCGATGTCGTCACTGTAGATATCCATTTCCATAATGGCGGATCGAAGCACACCATAGATGTGCTCTTTTAGCGAGAAATTAGCCGACACCGGTCGCAGATTTGCGCCGATGGACTGAGGTTTTTTTGTGCTTATTCTGCTCATGCCTGCGATGATTCCGGGCAAGTCTCTCGCTGATATGTGGTATACCATACACCTTATATCAAATTCGTCAATCCCGACTTAGCACCGGGTTTGCCGATGGTGGGAGCGGGCCCGGAGGATCTTTAGTGGTGCAGACCGCGGCGAGTCTGCTCGAGGACGGTTACCAGGGAATTGTGGTGTCCGACGCTGAGGCTGGCACTAGGCGCAATGCCTGTCGACGCTGGCAAACTGAAAGATTTCAGCTCAGTGGCCGTTAAGGGGGTATGATCTTTTTCGCCATACTGGGTGCTCTAGTGATTGCCGCAGAGCTACGCCGCTGCTTCCTGCAGCTTCGCAAGCGCCTTCGCGCTGCGCCTGAATACCGGCTTCCCTTCTGACGACGACGCCGAATCAAATCGATACCCATCGAGGTTAAAACCTGCCACATCATCCTGGGTCCGGCAGCGGTTCTGAATCAGGTATCGCGCCATCGCGCCACGCGCTTTTTTTGCAAAAAAGCTGATGATCTTGTAGTGCCCGTTTTTTTCGTCCTGAAAAACCGGTGATATCAAATCGGCTTGTAATGACTGTGCTTGAACAGCACTAAAATACTCCACCGACGCCAGATTCACGACGAAAGGTTTGCGCCTGGCTCTGCATTCCTCATTTAACCAATCGGTGATGGTGGTACCCCAATAATCATATAAGTTCCGGCCCTTGTCTGTTTTCAAACCCGCACCCATCTCAAGTCGATAGGCTTGAATTAAATCCAGTGGTTTCAAGACCCCGTAGAGACCCGACAAAATACGCAAATGCTTTTGTGCGTAGGTCAAATCGGCTCGGCTTAAAGTATCGGCATCCAACCCCGCATACACATCACCTCGAAACATCTGCACGGCTGGACGTGCATTCTCTGTATCAAACGGTAGCTCCCATTGTTCATAGCGTTGAACATTCGTTTCCGCTAACGCATCACTGATACTCATCAGATTACCAAGCTTCTTTCTGTCGTATCCTCTAAGGGTATCCACCAACTGCGCAGAGCGATCCAGAAATACCGGGTGCGTGGCTTTTCTGACCCGCGAAGGCGTTTCGGTATCCAGCGTTTTTGCCGGTGACAATAAAATGATCATGATGGACAGTCAGTCGTTGTGTGGTTGAAAAAAATCATTGTCTTTGAAACTCGGCCTGGATTTCAATGTCAATCGCATCCCCCACCAGGGCCGCAAACCGGTCCACGCCATAGGCCTTTCGTGACACCGACCCATAGGCCGTAAACCCCAGCGTGTATTTTCCGGTAAGGATGTTATCAGCGCCGCCGTTAAATTTTGCCTCGAGCGTCAACGGCTGCGTGATTCCTCGAAGCGTGAAGTCACCCTCAATCGTTAGGTTATCATCTTCCCCGACGCTCACAGATTCGGTAATAAACGTTGCGTAGGGGTGCGTCTCACTGTCCAGCCAGCCACTGCCACGCAGATCGGATTCAAACGATGGGTTGTTCAGATCAATACTCGCTGTTGTGATGCGTCCATCGAGCCGCATGGCTTGCAGATTGCCCGGATCGAACAGCAAATTGGCCTCGACCTCGTTAAATCGCCCGATCACCTGCGACAAATTCAGATGATCGACCCGAAACAGGACGAAAGTGTGATTAGGATCCAGCGTGTAGTTGCCTGGCCGGAGGCTGAGAATCTCGGTTTCGAAGTTCGGTCGAACCAACGAGGCACAACCAGCCAGACCCACGACTGCGATCCCCCACACCAGCGCTGCGACAGATCGTTGGCACCTACTGAGAAATAGCACGTGTTTCACCTCCAAAGGTTCGAGCTTTCTGCGATTATTCATCCACTAGCCTTATATTTGTGAGCCCTGCACGGTCCTAAACCCGGTGCATCAGTGGCTCTTTAGTCCTTTAACCCGCTAAAATGGAAATCCGTACGCCACAGCCTTGAAGCCGGACTTAAAATTTCATGCGATCAGCTTTAATACTTCTTGCGCTGCTGAACGGATTGGCCCTGAACGTCCATGCCCAATCGACCTTGCGCGCACCGGCGGACCTAACGCAACAAATGCGCGATGATATCGCCCGAGTCTGTTTGCCGGTGCAATATCAATCCGGCGCTGAAGCCTACAGAAGCTGCGTACAGCAAGAGATCGTATCTCGGCAGCAAGTGCAGCGTCAGGATTCTGTTCAAAAGGATTTTGCCAATCTATCCTTTGACGATCGCTACGCTGTGCAGCAGAGCTGTGGAACCGATACCAACGACCTTACCGTTCGCGCCTGTACGGCTGATCAAATCGCGGAGCTAAACGCATTACCCGTTCCCCGGTTGGAGGTATTGAGTTCCGATGAGCAGTACGTGATGCAGCAAACCTGCTTCCCTGCCCAGTCTCGGCTAGGCGCTGCAGCCTATCGGCGATGCCAGCTCACAGCTATTAACTCCGTCAACGATATTCCTGCACCCGACTACAGTGCCTTGAGCGCCGTGGCCCGCAACTCATTGCAACTGAACTGTTCGGCGCTTGAGTCAGAACTTTCCAGTTATCGGCGCTGTGTTCTTGACGGCACCGCAGACCGCACAGTGGCGCAACAACGCATTGAAGACCAACCCAGCGTGAGTCTGGTGACTGAAAACTCCCAAGCTGCAGACCTAGTGGATGAACAACCGGTCTCGGTAGCCTCTGCGGTGCGCATTCAAACCAACCGCGACACTGCCACCAATGCGTCAGTTGAGCGAGCACTTGACGAATCCGTCGCAGATGCCTCGGATGTGGGTAGAACCTCCTCGATACGGCCTAGACTGATTACCGCACCGAGCACAGACGGTTCTGTCGCCAACACTCCAGAGGAGATCACGGCACCGATCACCACCGCGCAATCGACAGCGTCATCCTCCTCGCAAGAGCCGGCACCGGAACCAGATCTTGCTGCGGCGTTGCCGCTATCGGATACCTTGATAGAAAGCGACAATCGGACAGTTGAGCCGGCATCTGAACCGGTACCCCGAGCTCAGACCCCAGCCGACAACGAAATTGGCAACACCATCGCATCGAACGACAGCCCTTCCACAGACGATAGGGCGTCGGATGAAGACAATCTGAAAATCCGCTTCGACACCTTTAAAGATTCTGCTGTTGAAGCGTTCAACGGGTTGTCGACACAAGGCAAATTACTGCTGGCGGCGATCATAGCAATGCCCATCGCGTTGTGGGCGCTGTTAGCGGGTCGTCGGCGTGGAGACACTTCGCAGTACGACCGGAACGGTTCCCACTCGCGTGAAGATCTCAAGCGCCGCGTTCTGGCGATTACCGAACCCGAGGACGAGGATTTGAGCGATTATGATGACCCCGTTTCCGCCAATTGGGCGGCCGAGGCCGACTCATTGTTCGACGAGCCGCCAACGATAAAAATCGAACCGCCCGCACCCCTACAGCAACGACAGACTGCGCCGCGCGCAAGTGCAGAAACGCACCACGAGGACACCAGCCGAGTCGATCGCGCTGATTTACCAATGAGCGCGCCTCGGCAATCGACAGAGCGCGTTCAACCGCGCGCTCAGCAGCCCGGTTTTGCCGGTTGGTTACACACGCAACCGAGCGAAGAACAAACCTCGCTAGCAATTGAGTTTCTGATTTATTGGTTAGCCTTTGGCGACGAGCGCTACGAGCCCAAGATGAAGGTCGAGATTTTTCAGCAAGCCGATCCGAGTAACCATGACATCGTAAAACGCTGGGTATTTAAAGAAGATATCCATGCGTTTGCCGATGTGATTGATTGGCTGCAAAGCCACACAACCCAAATTCAGAAAGAACAGATTGTGCGCTTTCTGATGGCGTTGTTGGTCAACGGCAGACGACCAACGCCAGTGCAAAACACTGTGCTGCGGTTTTTAAGTGACACGTTCTACCTTACCGACCCGAGCCTAGAGGAGCTGTTTAAGATGGACTTCGGTGTTCCCCTACCGCAAACTCCGCGGGTGGATCGCATCGCGTGGTGGGACAAACAAGACCCGGACTCGATTGCGCATTGGAACGTCCGCAGGATTAACGCAGGCGATGCACTCACTCGACACGCTGCACAGTTGGGTTTGGAAGCAGACGCCAGCGCCGAGCAGATCGAAACAGCCTTTCACCAGGCCATTAATCGCTGCAATCCCGACCATTTCGAACACCTGCGTGAGCGGGAACATCAATTGTTAAACGGTCGACGCACGCGGCTGAAGCAATCTCGTGATGAATTGATGGAAGCGCTGGCATGAGAAATTACTTCGACATTATGGATCTGCACCGTGACAGCCACTCGAGTGAGGTTGTGGACGCAAGCCAGGGGCTGGCGTCCACGGTCGAGCCCGATTACTTCCACGATCTGGATTCGGTCATGAACGATGAAGAACTCGCTATGCACTATCGCCGCCTGCACCTGCAATACGAGGCTATGGCGGCGGTGCTGACTCGCGGCACCCCTCAGCAGGACAGCAACTCCTGGACAGAGCGGTTGGTAGAGTTCGCACCTGAACCGAACGACCTACCCGATTAACCACACGTTATTTCGATAGTTTTGTACTGAATGGTCGCGAGACAGCGATCTTTCTTAGGTTGGGGCGCGGCAACGGTATACTTTACTTTAGCAATATCCGATAAGGGCAAGCATTTTGCAGAACGGTTCTCACTAAGAAGGATCTAAGGACTCAAAATGTCAGCGCTGATTTTTAAAGTTTGCCTACCACTGTTACTCGGCTACACCTTGTTTGTCGGGTTGTCTGGTCGTTTCATCCCGTTCATAAGACCGGCCAAGCTGACCGATCGACCTAGCTGGTTCATCGGCCTGTGGACCGGTCTCGTGGTCTCTATTGGCGTTGGCGTCTCCTTGCACATGGCTTATCAACTGCCATTGGAGGATATCAAGATGCTGGCTAAACCCATCGTCTTACTACTCGCGACCGCGATGGTACCTGGCCTGATGATGTACAAGCTTTATAAGAGAGATGTCAGAAAAGAGACACGCGATCAAGATGCGCTAAGCCGCCCCGCTGAGGAATTGACTCTCAATCCGGCCATTCACAGCGATTCCAGTGAAGCGTTGGATGCCAGCACAGAGTACACCTTCAGCGATGAGGCGATCTTGATAGACGTTGCTCAAGGCCATGAGCAAGCATTCAACCTCGACTTTGACGATACTCTGGTCACCATAAGCGTCGAAGAACCGGCTACCGCGGAGGATGTAGCTACGGCAATCGACACCGCAACGACGACCGAAGCAATCGACACCGTAACACCGAAAGAAACAGCAGAATCTGCGCAAACGTTGAAGACAATCGACGACTTGTCCGAAACCTCTAACTCCATCACCGTGATGGACAACGCAGAACTTGACAAGCAACTGCTTGACGAGCAACGCGCAGTGGCTCACCACCTCGAGCAGCAGCTGGCTAATGAGCGGCGTTTGAGTGAAGAACAATCACGTGAACAGGCAACGGTCAACGCTGAATTAGAGGCCACTGTCGTGGAACTGAAACGCTCGCTGGAAGCTGAATCCCAGCTGAGGACTCATACTGAGACTCATCTTCGAATCACCCGCAAAGCCTTGAAAAATCTGGAGGGCGATACCCGCTCTTTCGAAACAGACAAAGCCGATGCGTTGCTGGAAATTGAAGAGCAACTCGAAGCGCACGTCAAACAGAGCGCAGCGGCCGTGGCGCATGCCAACCGGGAGGAAAGTCTAAGAATTGCAACCGAGACCACCATTGTCAACATGAAGCAGGATCTCCTATCAGCCAAGCGGGAACTGCGGCGCAACACCGAAGCCCGAGCTAAGGCCCTCAGCACGGCAAATAAATCGGTAGCCTTTGCCCGACAATCGGTGCAAACGCGCACCCGAGTTGAAGCTCGGATCAAGCAACTGGAAAGTCGGCTGAAATTGAGTCAGGAGACCGTCAGCAGCCTGATCGCTGCCCTGGACAAAGAGAAAGCGCGCACACAAAATGACGTCACCGAAATGGCAAAAGAGCTGATACTTCAGCAAAAGCGATTGGATGAAAAGCGCACACTGGATGAGGCCGAGCGCCGCACCCAAAAGCGTTTGACCCACCGCACTACCAAGAAGGTCAGTTAGTTCGTGCGAAGATACTGACGCATCGGTGTGAGAATCTAGGGGCAAAAAAAGAACCGTTGTATCAGCGTTTGACACATCGGTTCTTCTTTCAATGACTCGACCAGCCCCTCCGAGTGAAGTGTTTAATGAGTGAGTGACGCGCCTGCCGCTAGCCGTCTCTCACCTGGCTGTCCTTTGCTTGCCTGAGTATCAACTGCAACCGATCAGTGGCAAGCGTCTAGGCGTTCGCTTCACGATCCGTGATTCGCTGGTAGGAATGATTAGCACAATCGGCAGCTTGTCTGGCTCGGCGCTGTAGACTCAGCATGAACCAAATGGCGGCAGCGTACACAATGACGAAAGCTGAGATAATCGGCAATCCCTGCATTGCCAGCAGTGCAACTATTCCTGCAAACAACGAAGCACAGAGCGTGATGGCTCCCAGGATTTGGTATGGGTTCATCAGATGTTGCCCGGTAAACATTTGTCAACAGGAAATATACCGTTACAATCGTAAAATCGCAATAACAATTGCACTGACGAAAGGATAGTTCGACGATTCGGCACATTTTTGGCACTTTAACGAATTTTAGCTACATTTTCGACGAAAATACGTCAAATAGTTGCCGCTAATTACCCTAACACTCTCAACTCAATGCAGAAAACGCCTCGATAACACCCGGGTTGACATAGCGTAATTCCTTACCTTTTGGGTGAGAGCTGAGTATGCCCGCGGCGGCCAGTTTCTTTAAGTACGAGGCACTGGTTTGACGTCGGGACACCCCCGCCTCCATCAGATCCGTGTTGGTGCATACTGGCCGACACACCACCGCGAGCACAAGCTCTACCGGGGCACGGGACAACGTCTGATCAATCACCTGCCGGCAATGCTCAATGTGGTTAACCAGCAGGGATAAACGTTCAATAAGATCCAGCGCGGTTTCCGTCAGGGCGCGCAGGAAGAAGCGCACCACCGTGTCGTCTCGCGTTAGCGCGCGATTAAACGCCAGCGAGTTGCAGCTAAAATAATGGGACAAGCACATGGGGGTTTCTGTTAACAGTTGCTCTTCAGCAAGCACCACCCCCAACAACAGTCCCGCACTGGCATGGTTGTTCGAACTAAAAGGGCTTAAGCGCCGAAATTTGGCATCGGCAATGGCCGCCATGACCAAACTGTCCGAGTCCCCACCAGCATCGGAGACCACGTGCTCCCAATGCGCAAGACCGTGTTGTAACGCTTCATTGGGATTAGCGTCTCGGCGCAAGCTAACTTGCGCTAATGGGGCGTCGGCCGACAGCTCTTCAGCTATCTGTAGCGCCATCGTCTGCGATACTTGAACGCCACCGGCCGAACGGGCAAGTGTTGCTGCGATGGAGGCGTACCTTTGGGCGCGCTGCACGGCGGGATGCGTTGGCTCATCGATAACGGTTTGCAGCCACACGGGCTCGCCATCGAGCTGCATCGCACCTAACCCATCCAGCAACCACACCATATCACGAAATGCCGCAGACGCACTCGCAGGTGAAAAGCGTAACGCATGCTCCAGAGCGCTTATTGCTCGATGAGCTGCTATTAATTGACGTTGATCAACAAGCGCCGCAGCGGGAAGCACTATCGGAGTCGAAGCTTGAATCGGCATGGAAGTAGCGGTCATCGTCGCGCAGGCGAATCGGTGGTGTGCGCAGTGTACCTCTATATACCTGTCTTACGCAGCGTCATATAAGCGAACACAACACGATTAACCGCCGTGACAGCACAGACCAGCGCAAATACACTGGCGATGATGACAAAGTGTTGCGGAAACAAACACATCAACACAAAGGTAATAATGGTTTCGGTACCTTCAGCCAACCCGTTGATGTAATAAAAGCCCTTGTTGCCAAAGTCAGGATGTTCGATGTTTCTGCCTCGAGCCAGCGCATCGAATGCGAGAAAACTTGCACCGGTACCGACAAAACTGGCAATCAACACTGCAGCTGCCAAACCGTTAGCAGCCGGGTCGTACAGCGCAAAGCCAACCGGAAACAGAGCGTAAAAAATAAAGTCCAGCACGATGTCGAGGAAAGCACCCGCGTCGGTACTGCCCTGTTGTCGCGCCATCTCACCATCGATGCCATCGGCGAGGCGACTGAAAAACAGTAACACCAGAGCGATGATGAAATGACCGTTCGCTAACGCAACCAGCACCAGCACACCAATGAAAAAACCCGCAATGGTGACTTCATCCGCGCTGATGCCATAGCCACTCACCCGTTTCGCGACGCGCTGCATTGAACCTTTTAAAAGCGGTACCACGTGGCGGTCTAACATCGCGTTTGCCCTGTCAATTAGTCGGTTTAGTATAAAGCCGGCACGCACTGTTTATGACATGACAGGGCCTGATCCTTTCACTGCAAGGACACGATACGCGCGCCGTCGGGTATGTCGCCCTGATCGTGAGTCACCAGCAGAATCGGCAGCTGGGCTGCGATGCGCCAGGTAAAGTCTCTTATTTTTGCCCGCCTGTCGCTATCCAGTCTTGAGAACGGTTCATCGAGTAACAAGGCTTCAGGTTTTGACAACAAAGTTCTCAGCAAACTGACGCGGGCGCGTTGACCACCGCTCAAGGTGGCAGGGTCGCGATTCTCTGTTCCCGCAAGGCCTGCAGCCTCGAGGCTCTCACACACCTTAGCCCAACGGGCTCGCCTCGGTCCTTTGGGTAGCCCAAACAATAAATTCTGACCCACCGTCATATGCGAAAACAGATAATCCTGTTGCAGCATCAAACCCAGACGACGATTTTCAGTCGGCAAATGCGTTAATTCCTGATCATCGAGGTACGCCTGTCCCCGAGCCTTCAGACGCGGATCCAGGGTTCCGGTCAGCCAGGCCAGAATTGAAGATTTGCCACTGCCACTGGCGCCAGTCAAGGCGAGCACTTCACCGGCGTGAACTTCGAACGATAGATCCGCACACAACGCCTTGCCACCCGGTAGCGTTAGAGTTAGTGATGAGACGATCAGCGTTGCCATGCGGCTGCCCTGGGTTTTAAGACAAGCCAAGGCACCAGCAAGGCCCCGGAGAATGCCAGTAAAGGTAACGCGCTTTGCAACATCGCCAAGGCCGCGATGACGCGCCGATCAACACCACCAAAACTGGTCACCAGCTCCACAGCCAGAGTTTGATGCCGCCCTGCCCCAAGCAGCAACGTGGGCAGGTACTGGGCCACACTAACAGCGATCGCCACCGCTGCTGCCTGGCTTAACGGCTTCACCAACATCGGTAAATGAATTTTTCCCAGCACAGTGAAATAAGAAACGCCCAGGGTATGTGCCGCGTGATGCCAGTGTCGATCATACTCACGCCAGGCGATGGCCAGAATCAGTATCACGTAGGGCAGCGCGTACACCCAATGGCTGTACACCACCGTTAACCAGTGCCCATCTATGCCGACCAGCAGCGCAAACGCTTGCCAACCAAACAGCAATGTCACTTGCGGTACCAACAAGGGGATAAACCAGACGCTGTTTAGTTGAGGAACTTTTTGTTGTCGCTCAAGTTCTAGCCACACCACCGCTGCCACCATGGCCAACAGAGCGGTTGCCAGCGCGATCGACATGGTGGTAAGTAATGGGCTTGCCAGAACTTCTGTGCGCCCGGACCATTGCTCGAACGACCACTGCTGAGGCAGCGCATCCGGAAACCGCCAACGACGAGTCAAACTCCAAAGAATCAACATCAGTAAGCTCAGCACACTGAACATCAATACCACGCTAATGCTCCACTGCCCGGCGATACGAAAGAGCCTGAGCCCAGTGCCGCGGTGACCGTTCGAGCGTCGGTATTGCGCCACACGCCCCAAGGCTTTCTCAAACCCGTACAGGCCCACACTCGCCACGAACACACCGAACGCCAACACCAAGGCACCGGCGGACGCAGCCGCTCGGGCACCCGGATCACTAACCAAAGTCATCAACAATACCGAAAAGGTTGGCGGGTTACCCGGCCCGAGTAACAGAGCCATATCCACCACACTCAAATTGAACGCCAGGATAATCAACATGCTGAAACGAATTCGCGGGTACAACTGCGGCAAGATTAGCCGGCTCCAACAACGCGCTGGGGAGTACCCGAGGGTTCGTCCGATCGCCAAGGACGCATCGACGTTGAGCGCTGGTAACTGCGCAAAGGCTGCCAGTAACAGAAACGGAAATTCCTTTACCACCAAACCGACGATCAGTGATACGCCAACCGCATCGGGTATCACCCACGCAATTGGAGGGCGCTCCCACCCGGTTAACCAAGGGGAGACGAGCCGGGCAATCCAGCCGCTGGGCGCGATCAAGAACAAAATACCGACGGCAAGCGCTGCGTGCGGCACCGCCAGCAGCGGTGGCAATGCCGTTAGCACCCAACGCCAAAGCCGCGTTCGATGCACGCACACCAAGCACAACATGGTTAACAAAAATACCAGCGCAGTCGTGCTCAAGCCAGTCACCA
>CALFBL010000003.1 GCA_937951695.1 uncultured Granulosicoccaceae bacterium
CGTGTAAGTCGACCTGGCTTGCGTCGTTACTCAGGCTCTGAGGACATTCCTCAGGTTTTGGGTGGTTTGGGAATCGCTATTGTCAGCACGTCGAAAGGCGTGATGACTGGCGCTAAGGCGAAAGCCATGCGCGAAGGCGGAGAGGTTATTTGCACCGTTTGTTAACGGGGCAATAAAACTGGAAAAGTTATGTCACGCGTAGCAAAAAATCCGATAGAAGTTCCGAAAGGCGTTGATGTCACCATCAACGGTCAGGAAGTCAGTGCCAAGGGGCCGAAAGGCGCAGAAAGCATGACTTTACATTCCGATGTTACGTTGTCGATGGACGATGGCGTACTGGGTGTGAAACCGTCCCATGAAGGAAAAGATGCCATGGCTATGGCCGGTACCATGCGATCACTGGTGAACAATTTAGTTCTAGGCGTCAGCACAGGTTTTGAGAAAAAGCTGGAGCTTCGCGGGGTAGGGTACCGTGCGCAGGCCCAAGGCCAGGCAGTGAATCTGTCACTGGGATTTTCCCATCCGGTGGTTCATCAGGTGCCTCAGGGTGTCAAGGTGGAGACTCCAAGCCAGACTGAAATCGTGGTGAGTGGGTCAAACAAGCAAATGGTGGGTCAAGTGGCGGCAGATATTCGAAGGTATCGTCCACCTGAACCTTATAAAGGCAAAGGCGTTCGTTACGTGGATGAGTACGTAGCAATGAAAGAAGCCAAGAAGAAATAACCGGTCGATAAACCTATGGATAAGAAGAACAGTCGTTTGCGTCGTGCCAAGCGGACTCGCGCGAAAATTCGCGAGTTACGCGTACCACGTTTAACGATCCACCGGACACCTCGCCATATTTACGCTCAGGTGATCGATGGTGAAACACAAAAAGTCGTGGCAACAGCGTCAACGGTAAATAAGGATCTGCGCAGCAGTCTGGGTACCGGTGGCAACGTGGCAGCGGCACAGGCGGTGGGTAAAGCCATTGCGGAAAAAGCGAAGGCGGCAGGCGTTGAGAGTGTAGCGTTTGACCGTTCAGGATTTAAGTTTCATGGCCGTGTAAAAGCACTGGCTGATGCAGCGCGCGAAAGCGGACTGAAGTTCTAGGACACGGCACATGGCTCAACAAGATTACAATCAAAGCAGCGACGGCTACATCGAGAAGCTGGTCACCATCAATCGCGTAGCGAAAGTCGTGAAGGGTGGGCGCCAGTTCGGCTTCACCGCTCTGACCGTCGTTGGCGACGGCAATGGCCGTGTGGGTATCGGTTATGGGAAGGCTCGTGAAGTACCGTTGGCGATTCAAAAGGCGATGGAGAAGGCCCGTCGTGACATGAAACAAGTTGCATTGAAGGATGGCACACTGCAGTACGCGCTTAAAGGACGGCACGGTGCTGCGCGGGTCTACATGCAACCGGCCTCTGAAGGTACGGGCATTATCGCGGGTGGTGCTATGCGTGCTGTATTCGAAGCTGTCGGTGTACGCAACGTTTTAGCGAAAATCATCGGGACCAACAATCCGATTAACGTGGTCCGCGCGACGATCCAGGGCTTGGCAGAAATGCAGAGTGCTGAGACGGTTGCCGCGAAGCGCGGTAAGTCCGTGGCGGACATTACAGGTGAGGCATGAGTGACAAGAGCGTAAAAATCACGCTGGTGAGAAGTATTCACGGGCGTTTGAAAAATCACCAGGCTTGTGTACGGGGATTAGGTTTGCGTCGAATGCACCAAACCGTTGAAGTGAAAGACACACCTGAAAATCGCGGCATGATCAATAAGATCAATTACATGCTTCGCATAGAAGACTAAAGGTTAGCCATGAGTCTGAATACATTAAAACCTGCAGATGGCCAACGCCGGAATGCACGCCGAGTCGGTCGCGGTATTGGGTCTGGGCTGGGCAAGACCTGCGGTCGAGGCCATAAGGGTCAGAAGGCCCGATCGGGCGGCTGGCACAAAGTCGGCTTTGAAGGCGGCCAGATGCCGATTCAGCGTCGATTGCCGAAATTCGGTTTCACCTCGAGAATGGGGCGTTACTACGCAGAGGTCCGTTTGCACGAACTGAGTGCGGTTGAAGGTGATGTCACCATAGAGAGTTTGGTCAAGGCGGGTATCGTTCCGTTACAGACCAAAACAGTCAAGATTATTTTGGCCGGTGAAGTCGCTGGTGCTGTGAAAGTGTCAGGCTGTCGAGTCACTAAAGGTGCTCGTGCCGCGATAGAAGCGGCCGGCGGCAGCGTTGCTGAATAACACCTAGCTGAATACGACCCGGAAAAGGTAGAGATCTATGGCAGCGAAAAACGCACCCGCGATGTCAGGGCTAGGTGGCAGCACCGAGCTACGCTCGCGTCTGTTATTCGTGCTCGCTGCCATCGCGATTTTCCGCATTGGCTCTCACATCACCATCCCGGGTGTCGACCCTCGGGTCATGGCGGACATTTTCGAACAGAACAGCCAAGGTATTCTCGGCATGTTGAATATGTTCGGCGGTGGTGCCTTGAGCCGCATGTCAATTTTCGCGCTGGGCGTTATGCCTTATATCTCTGCGTCCATCATCATGCAGTTGATGACACATGTTATCCCACAGCTGGAACAGCTGAGAAAGGAAGGCGAGAGCGGTCGTAGGGTCATTACAAAGTACACCCGGTACGGCACATTGTTGTTGGCTTCAATACAGGCTATCGGAATAACCATCGCGTTGCAGAATCAAGGCGCAGGGGGGCAGAGTGTGGTCTTTCTGTCCGGTCCAGGCTTTGTGCTGACAGCCGCGGTTACCTTGGTCACCGGTACCATGTTCCTGATGTGGCTGGGTGAGCAGATTACCGAGCGCGGCATCGGTAACGGTATCTCGATATTGATTTTCGCTGGTATCGTGGCAGGTTTGCCGGCGGCCATTGGTGGCACACTCGAGTTGGCCCGCCAGGGAGAGCTTGGCGCCTTCACCGTGATCATTCTGTTCGCCATGGTCATCGCCGTCACAGCATTTGTGGTTTTTGTGGAGCGTGGGCAGCGCAGAATCACCGTAAACTACGCCAAGCGCCAGCAGGGGCGGCGCATGTATGCGGCTCAGTCCAGCCATTTGCCTCTGAAGCTTAATATGGCGGGTGTTATTCCTCCCATCTTCGCGTCGAGCATCATTTTGTTTCCAGCCACGTTGGGTGATGTTGCTACCAGCAACACCAGTTCGTGGCTGAATACGTTGGTTTCAACGCTGGCGCCCGGTCAGCCGGTTTACATCCTGCTGTACGCGTCAGCCATCATTTTCTTCTGCTTTTTTTACACCGCGCTGGTATTCAACGCGAAAGAGACAGCAGATAACCTGAAACGACAAGGGGCGTTTATTCCGGGTATTCGCCCTGGGGAACAAACCGCTCGTTACATTGATGGTGTGTTAACTCGGTTAACGCTGTACGGCGCGTTGTACATAACGCTCGTCTGTTTGTTGCCGGAATTTTTAATTCTGTTGTGGCAGGTCCCGTTCTACTTTGGCGGAACCTCCTTGCTGATTATTGTGGTTGTGGTGATGGATTTT
This sequence comes from uncultured Granulosicoccaceae bacterium, assembly GCA_937951695.1. Lineage (GTDB taxonomy): Bacteria > Pseudomonadota > Gammaproteobacteria > Granulosicoccales > Granulosicoccaceae > Granulosicoccus. The sequence goes on from CALFBL010000003.1 coordinate 3,518, forward strand.
GTTGCCCAATCTCAAGCCCACATGATGAGCCAGCAGTACGACGGCCTTCTGAAGAAGTCCAACATGAAAGGAGCTAAGGGCAGCACACGCTAAACGTGGCTGTTCCAGGCGGAGACACCGATGAAAGTTAGAGCATCAGTCAAGAAGATTTGCCGTAATTGCAAAGTGGTCAAGCGCAAGGGCGTGATCCGCGTCATTTGCAACACGGATCCACGTCACAAGCAGCGGCAAGGTTAGAGGAATACCAGCATGGCCCGTATTTCCGGCATAAATATCCCAGTACAGAAACACATCTGGGTCGCACTGACTTCGATTTACGGCGTCGGCCGTACTCGCGCTTACGCTATTTGCGAGGCCGCTAACGTCAAGTCAGACGTTAAGGTGCGAGACTTGTCCGAATCAGAGATCGAGAACCTGCGAACAGAAGTGAGCAAGTACGTTGTTGAGGGTGACCTGCGACGTGACGTCTCGATGAATATTAAACGCCTGATGGATCTTGGCTGCTATCGCGGCATCCGTCATCGTCGTGGCTTACCGCTGCGCGGACAACGTACCAAAACGAATGCTCGCACCCGAAAGGGCCCGCGTCGTCCGTTGAAGCGCTAAGAAGAAACTACTATGGCTCAAAGCACAAAGAAAAAAGTTCGCCGCACCGTCACTGACGGTATTGCGCACATTCACGCATCGTTTAACAACACGATTGTGATGATC
>CALFBL010000004.1 GCA_937951695.1 uncultured Granulosicoccaceae bacterium
GAATGGCTCCTGCAACGACTGACCTTTGGCCATGTTTTTATTTCCTTCTCAGGTTACTGCGTTACCCTGCGCTCACGTTCTAGTATCAGGCGTGTAGACCTTATTAGTTCGACGCAATACGACCGCTTTCTTAAGGAATGCGGCAGACAGATTGTGATGGTATCGAGCCTGTGTGTCAACGAGTTACAGTTCGGTACACGCTATAGCCGCAGATTCAGGCGCCATTCAGCCAAGCCCCGTCATTCTCTTACTTCAGACACCGGTGCGTCGGAGACGAATGATGGCTTTACCGATCGAACAAAAATTACACGAATTATTACGCAGCCTCTGCGTCACAGCCTTGGCAGGTTTCTTGGGCGTGGTTCTCACGACGGCCACAGCCGCCGCTGAAAATGCAGTGGGAAACGGGCACGTGACCGAAGGCTACGTCACCCCACATGCGATCGGAAATGATGACACCAAAAACCCCGCAACGAATCGATCCAGCACGCGCAACCACGTCGATGAGCTGGAGATCTGGGTGGCCGATGTGGGCGTGCAGCTATTTAACGACAACGACATCGACGGCTACTTTTCAGGGTTTCGGATTACGCTCGATGTTGATATCGAACGCGAATGGGCCGATGTCTATGCAGAAATTTATGTGCAACCGGCCGGCACATCCGCGCGCTTGTTGCACGCCACCAACGTGTTCTCTATTTTTAATCGCGCCAGCTCAGACGTCTATCAAGTCGAGCTTGATTTAACCGACAATTTCCTTGCCGATGACTACAACGTTCTTATCGATATCGTCAACGCGAACACCGCTCGCGTGGTGGACACCGTGTCCAGCGCGACCCACGCAAACCTAGAAGGCTTGCCGTTAGAGTCGGTGGACTTTCAAGCGAATCTTGATGGTCCATCCGACCCGCTGGGCTCGCCAGTGCGACCCTTTAACAACGACGACGGGTACTACGACGATGAGTATTTTCTGACCTACTCGCTGTCCGCAGGCTTCGGCGGCTATTACGATTACTACGGCTACGGTGTCGGGTTCAGCTCATTTTCAGGATCGGCCTTTTCAGGATCATCGTTCGGTGTGTCATTGACCTCGAGCGGGGTCGGCGGCTCCACTGGATGGCTGACGATTTTCATATTAGGCCTCGCTGCTGCCGTGAGGAAGCGTCGCCGCGCCGGCTAAGCCTCGGTATACTCTCTGGTGAAAACGGCGTTGGGGCCACACCTAACCCACGGACCGAACCGGAGAGTGACACTTGGGAAATTACAGAACGACCTACGACGATGCTCGGCAGGACCCATCGGCGTTTTGGCTAAAACAGGCTAAGGATGTTCAATGGTCGACACCACCCAGTCAAGGCGTAGATACCTCGCGCTCGCCGTTCGACACCTGGTTCGCCGACGGTGAGATCAACGCCTGTTACAACGCGCTGGATTATCACGTCGCCAATGGACGCGCTGAACAAGCCGCGATCGTGTACGACAGCCCGGTTACCAACTCCAAACGCACGCTGAGCTACGCAGAACTGCTCGACCAGGTGTCCCATTTTGCCGGCGCACTGAAGGCACTCGGCGTTGGCCGTGGTGATCGGGTATTGATTTACATGCCGATGGTGCCAGAAGCGGTGGTCGCGGTTCTGGCATCGGCCCGGTTGGGCGCTGTGCACTCCGTGGTCTTCGGCGGGTTTGCGGCAAAAGAACTGGCGGTTCGAATTGACGACTCCACTCCATCCGTCCTCGTAGCCGCCTCGTGCGGTGTTGAGCCCAATCGCTTGGTGGAATACAAACCGCTACTTGATCAAGCCATCGAGATTGCCACCCACAAAGTCCCCCACACCGTCGTGTTGCAGCGTGAGCAGTGTACTGCCCCGATGATCGATGGGCGCGATCATGACTGGAACGCGCTCGTGAAATCGGCCAGCGCGGTCGAGTGTGTTCCAGTCGCCAGCACAGACCCGCTGTATGTGTTGTACACCTCTGGCACGACCGGTCAGCCCAAGGGCGTGGTACGCGATACGGGTGGCTCGGTGGTGAGCTTGAAGTGGAGCATGAAAGCGGTGTACGACACCGACCCGGGGGATGTGTTTTGGGCCGCGTCTGACATCGGTTGGGTGGTCGGGCACTCCTACATTATTTATGGCCCCCTGTTCCAAGGTTGCACCACGCTGATGTACGAGGGCAAACCGGTCGGTACCCCAGACGCAGGAGCCTTTTGGCGAGTGATCGAAGAACACCAGGTGAAGGTGCTGTTTACCGCACCTACTGCGTTTAGGGCCATCAGAAAAGAAGACCCGGAAGGTAAATTGATCAAAGACTACGACTTAAGCAAATTCAAAGCGTTATTCCTCGCCGGCGAACGCTGCGACCCGGACACTTTAATTTGGGCACAAGAAAAGCTGCAACGCCCGGTTATCGATCATTGGTGGCAAACCGAAACCGGCTGGGCCATTTGCGCCAATTGCACAGGCCTTGAAGTCATGCCAGTCAAAGCCGGATCACCGACCGTGCCCGTACCCGGCTATCACCTGGATGTACTCGATGACAGCGGCGATCCGGTTGAGCGCGGACAAATCGGCTCGTTGGTCGTGAAATTACCCCTGCCACCGGGCACTTTTTCCAACCTATGGAACGCCCCCGATCGGTATCAATCGAGTTACTTCGAACGCTTTCCGGGTTACTACGAAACTGGCGATGCCGGCTATATCGATGACGGCGGCTATGCGTTTGTGATGGCCCGAACCGACGATGTGATCAACGTGGCAGGACACCGGCTCTCAACCGGTGCCATGGAAGAAGTGCTCGCTAGCCACCCCGATGTGGCCGAATGCGCGGTGCTCGGTGTGGCCGATGATTTGAAGGGCCAACTGCCGTTAGGGCTAGTGATTTTGAACAGCGGCTGTGAGCGAGACAACTCTGAGATCGCAAGCGAACTGGTAACCCGGGTGCGCGAACACATCGGTCCGGTGGCGGCATTTAAGTCGGTCGCCGTCGTGGCGCGCCTGCCCAAGACACGATCGGGGAAAATCCTTCGCGCCACCATGCGTTCAATAGCCGATCGTGTGGAATGGAAAATGCCGGCCACCATCGAAGATCCAGCAGTGCTTGAGGAAATCCAGACAGCTCTTGCCGAACTCGGCTACGCCAAAGAGACGAGTGTGTAACACATGATTAAGCGGCTAAATCATGTCGCCATTGTGGTGCCCGACCTGGCAGCGGCCAGCCTTACCTACCGGGATACACTGGGCGCTGAGGTGTCTAAAGCGCAAGCGTTGGTGGAACACGGTGTCACAGTGGTGTTTGTGGATTTACCCAACACGCGTATTGAGCTACTCGAACCTTTAGGCAACGATTCACCGGTGAGTAATTTTCTGCAGCGCAATATGAACGGAGGCATTCACCATATTTGCATTGAAGTCGACGATATTATCGCCGCTAAAAATGACCTGTTAGCCAAAGGCGCACGCGTTTTGGGCGATGGTGAGCCAAAAGCGGGAGCACACGGCAATCCGGTGCTGTTTTTGCACCCAAAAGACTTCCACGGTTGCCTGATAGAACTGGAACAAGTTTGACGCCCTTACCCTTGAGTGTTGCAGTCGCCGCCGCCAGTGATACTGGCAAAGTGCGCTCCAACAATGAAGATGCTTATCTGATCGATGAAGAGCTTGGCCTTTTTGCCGTTGCCGATGGCGTTGGCGGGCATCTGGGGGGTTCCGAGGCGAGCACAATAACAGTGACAGAGCTGCCTAACATCCTGCGTACGGCGTTCATTGCTTATCACAAGAAAGAGCTGACCGATCCAAAAATCCAGTCTTTACTGGATGAATCGATAGAGGCGGTTAACTCAGAAGTCTATCGAGCCGGTGGCGCGAAAGGTAATACCAGTCGCATGGGCACCACGCTAACCGGCGCCCTGTTTCTGGACAGCGGCAACGCACTGATCTTCAACGTAGGAGACAGTCGTACTTACTGTTATCGCGACAAGACACTGAATCAGATCACCACCGACCAATCTTGGTATCAATCCTGGTTGGACACCGGCCAGATCGGTTCAGCGCCGCCGAAGAATGTCATCCTGCAAGGCATCGGCCTTGATGAACAAGTGGTCCCCGACTGGGTGGTATCGGGCTGCCAGGCAAACGATTTGTGGTTGATGTGCTCTGATGGGTTAACCGATTTAGTAAGCGACGACGCGATCACAAGTATGCTCGAAGATCACCTTGATAAGTCACAGCCGCTCAGCGAACTGTGTGCAACATTGATAAACGCTGCCAACGATGCCGGCGGTGAGGACAATATAACTGTGCTGGCTTTGAAACTAAAATGATTCTTACCCTCTTCTACGTCTTCGCAGCGCTGATGATGGCTCTGATGGGCTACGTGTTGCTCAAAAGCTTGTTCAATACAAACGTGCGCAATGAAACCAACCACCGCGATGTAAATATCGGCATAGCGCGCGATCGAAAGTCCTTGATTAAAGATGCCTTGTCGAAGGGCAACATCGACAAGGCCACCTATGACGCTGAATTGCAGGATGTAGAAAACACTCTGGCCAATGAATTAGAAGCCGGTCCGAACAACACTCAGTCACGCTTAATGCGCGGTATAGGCGCTGTACTGGTTATGGTTTTGGTCATCGGAACCGGCGTATTGCTGTATCAACGCCTGGGTAATACCGATTCGTTGCAGGATCAGTTTTTGACCAATACCGGGGCGGTGATCGTCGCCAACGGCGCCACCGTTGATCGAAATGTCGCCAACGCTCTGGCCGCCGGCGCCAACCCCAAAACCGTGGCGCAAACCGTTGCCGAACAACTGGCCGCGAACGCAGAGACCAACCGTGAACAAACCGCAGCGTCGCTAACCGATTTGTTGCCCCAGCTCGAAGCCCGCTTGCAAGAGAACCCCGACGATTTGCAAGGCTGGACGCTACTGGGTAGAACTTACATGAACATCGGCGATTTTGGTCGGGCTGAGGCCGCCATAGAAAAAGCCTACGCGCTGGACGACAGCGACCCGGACGTGATCATCATGCTGGCCGAAGCTGAAGCCTTGCAAAACGAAGGCGATTTGACCGGTAAACCCCAGGCGTTTATTCAACAGGCGCTTGACATGAATCCCGACCACCCACGCGGAAATTTATTATTGGCGTTGTCCTTCCAACAACAGAACAAACATGAACAAGCCATAGAATTGCTCGAAAACCTACGTGCCAACCCTGGCCTGAGCGAACAAGGCGCTGCAAACCTGACACAAATGATCAGTCAGTCGCAGATTGCCCTAGGGCAAGCACCGGAAAGTCGAGCCAGCGATGATATGGGTGCGATGGGCGCGCAAACAGCTGAGCTAACGGCTGAGCAAACGGCGACGGCAGCTGGCGCGGATGAGGTCGCATCGAACAGCGATACGGCTGCGCCCGCAGGTGCCGCAACAGAATCCAACCAAGCAGTGGCTGCACAAACAGGTGCCGTGACACAACCCAATGAAGCCGCGGCATCGCAAACCTCGATTCCGGTGAACGTAACCTTAAGCGATGAGGCAAAAGCAGACACCAAAGAGACCGATAGCGTGTTTATTTTCGCCAGAGCCAGCACCGGGCCACGCATGCCGTTAGCCGTGGTGCGCTTGAGCGTTGCTGATCTACCTGTCAGCGTCACACTCGATGACAGCATGGCGATGATCCCCAACATGAGCGTCTCAGCATTTCCATCGGTCACCGTCAGCGCCCGCATCTCCCCCAGTGGGGATGCGATTGCAAAGCCTGGCGACTGGTTCGGCGAACAGCTTGATGTGCTCACCGGTGAAACCCGAGACCCTGCGCAAAACGCTATTGACATAACGATTGATCAACAAACGCCTTGATGGTTTGCATGCGAGTACACTCTAGAGATCGCTGATCAATTGTGATCACTGGAGTATCGGGATGCGTGAAGAAATCGTCGGGATCGATACGCCGACCCATACTCTGGCAACGGCCATCGTTCATGCCGACACAGACAAGCCAAAAGCGGTCATCGTGATGTTTGCAGGTAGCGGTCCCATTGATCGCAATGAAAACTTGCCCAATTTTTCACTCAATATTTTCAACACGTTGGCCGAGACGTTTGCACGAGCCGGCGTCTCAAGCGTGCGCTATGACAAACGCGGTTGTGGTGCGAGTGGCGGTGATTACATCACCGCTGGCCACAGCGATATGGTTGCCGATGCGATCCACGTAACTCGACACGTCATGGCGCACGCCGAGTTAAAACACTTACCGCTGATTTTATTAGGCCACAGCGAAGGCGCAGTCATTGCACCTCAAGTGGCGCGAAAACTTGCACAAATGAATGAAGCACAATTTGCCGTTAAGAACCCACCCATTCAAGGACTGATCCTGTTGTGTCCTTTTGCGCGTCCCATGCGTAATGTCCTGCAGCAGCAGGCGAGTAATCGTGCTGATGAACTGCGTGCAATGAGCGGGTTTAGCGGCAAGGTTGCCCGAACCTTCGTCTGGTTGCGCGGTGGTTTCACCGGTATCCAAACAAAATTTCTAACGCGCCTCGAAGGTTCAACTGCGGATACAGTCACAATAGGCAAAGCCACACTGAACGCTAAATGGTATCGCGAGATGTTGGCTTTGGATATAAAGTCAATTCTGGCCCGGATAGACACACCAACCTACGCACTTGGTGGCGGCAAAGACGCTCAATGCAATCCGCAGGACACCTCCGCATTGAATCAAATAGTAACCCGTGCGCCCATCACCACCCATATAGAGGAAAATCTGACGCATATCCTGCGCTGCGATGACCAGCCAGCCGCCATGGGGCGCTATCCGGCGCTTATAAAAAAACCGATCGAGGCATTGGTAGCTGCGCGATGTCTTGCCTGGCTGGACGCATTGATTACCCAAAAGCCTCTCGCCTGATGGAACTGCCGCCAAGTTTGCAGATCGATGGCTGTGGCGATTGGTGCTGCATCGCCTCGGATAACACCCATCGGCCATCCATCCAACACACAGGTTATGGGCCTTGACAACTATGAGTTTGGCGATTGTTGGCGGTTGGGCTTACCGCCGGAGCGTATAATACTGTTTAACGCGGTAGCCATGATTGTGTGGGTTTGCGCATAACGAAAACCTAAATTGTGTGATGCGGCATTTTGTATACAATAATCCAGAACGCTGACTACCGACAGTTAATCATCAAGAGGGTGTGTGCAAGTGAGTTTTGTTGCTAGTCTGTTTTCGAACGTATTTGAACACCGCTATACGCCGTGGAAGAGAACGGCGAATGAACCTGAGCTCAACGTGGAAGAGCTTGCTGATGCGTTGGTCAACGCCTCTGGGGAAGGCTCTGGTATCGTGCTGGCCACGCGATTGCTCGATCAGCTGGAAGCTATGGATGATGCTCGTAAACTCAAATTTTTCAAGTTTTTGTGCAACAGCATGGACATCGATCCGTTGGTCGTTGAAGCCACGCTCCAAGCCTACAGACAGAGCGCCAACGCAAAGAATTACGCAGCGTTTCTCGAAGCGGTGGACCCTAAGCGCCAGGAATTGATTCGTCGTATGAATCAGGTACCTGGGGCGACTGAAAAATTGGTGGCGCTGCGTGCCGATGTGCTGCGCATGAAACGCGAGCACCTAGAGCTTGTCACGCTCGACCTAGACTTTCGCCACCTGTTCAGTGCCTGGTTTAATCGAGGCTTTTTAGTGCTTCGCCCGATTACTTGGGAGACGCCAGCGCATGTCCTGGAAAAAATCATCGCCTATCAGGCCGTCCACGCCATCAATGACTGGGATGAATTGCGACAACGCGTACAACCCGACGACAGACGCTGCTTTGCGTTCTTTCATTTATCCATGCCCGATGAACCTCTGATTTTTGTCGAGGTGGCCCTCACCGATCACACCGCCGACTCGATTCAGTCGGTCCTAGCAGTCAATCGCGAACCCCTTGCACCGCAGGATGCAACAACCGCTGTGTTTTATTCCATATCCAACTGCCAAGCCGGCCTGGCTCAAGTCTCTTTCGGTAACTTTCTGATTAAACAAGTCGCACGCGACCTGGCTCAGGAGCTGCCGAACCTTACCCATTTTGTCACCCTTTCGCCAATTCCTTTGTTTGCTAAATGGCTCAAGGAGACTGGAATAGAGGTAGATACCACCGAGGTCTCGATTCAGGATTTGGCAACACACTATCTGCTGGATGCAAAAGGCCAAGACGGGCGCCCCTACGATCCAGTCTCCCGATTTCATCTTGGCAACGGAGCTTGTGTACACGCCGTACATGCCAATGCGGATCTATCCAAGAAAGGTCAACTGCAATCAGCCGGCGCTATGGTGAATTACCGCTACGACCTTGAGGCCGTGAATTCCAACCACGAACGCTATGCGCGAGACGCCATCATCATTGCGAATGAAGAGCTGCATGCGACATCCCGACGCGTTAGCCAACAACTTGATGCGCTAAACAATACGACATCATCTTGAACAATCGGCACCCGATCACCGCGCGGACTTAGCACCAGGAATCATAGATGGCCAACACACTCTTCGATGCACTATTTGCGAAGCACGCAGACAACACCGGATTATTTATTGATGACCCGATCGACAATCAATCGGTCACTTATAAGGCCTTCATTGAGCAAACCGGACGCCTTGCGAATGCGATAACGGCAGCCGGCCTCAAGCCCGGGGACAGGTTGGTTGCGCAGGTGGGGAAATCGGTCAACGCACTGGCTTTGTACGGGGCTTGTGTGCGTGCGGGCGTTGTGTATCTTCCGTTAAACACGGCATACACCGATGCCGAAGTCGATTATTTTGTCAGCGATTGCAGTGCCTCTTTTTTGGTGTGTGACCCAAATGACGCCGATAGACTCAACGCGGTAGCCGACAAAGCGTCTGCGATGTTGATGACCCAAAGCCGTGACGGCAACCGTGGCACGCTGCCCGACGCCGCTCAGGCTGAATCCACTGAATTCGACACAGTGAATCGTTCTGTCGATGATTTGTGTGCCCTGCTCTACACCTCAGGCACTACAGGTCGATCCAAGGGTGCCATGCTCACACACGGCAATCTGTTGTCTAACACTTTCGCTTTGACGGAGCTCTGGGAATTTACAAAAGACGATATCTTGCTGCACGCACTGCCCATCTTTCATACGCACGGTCTATTTGTGGCGACCAACATTGCTTTGCTCTCAAGCGCACGGTTAATTTTTGAACCGAAGTTCGATCTTGACCGCATCATCGAGCGTCTGCCGCACGCCACCTGCATGATGGGTGTGCCCACGTTCTACACTCGACTGCTGGCCGATGTGCGTCTGGACAAATCGCTGGTGGGCAACATGCGCTTATTTGTATCTGGTTCAGCACCGCTGTTGGCCGAAACACACCGTCAATTTGAATCGGTCACCGGCCATACCATTCTGGAACGCTACGGCATGACCGAAACCAATATGAATACATCCAACCCATATAAGGGCGATCGGATCGCCGGAACGGTAGGCCTGCCACTAAACGGCATCGACCTAAAAATCACCGACCCAAATACCGGGACAACGCTTCCCAATGGCGAGATTGGTGTGATTGAAGTTCGTGGGCCCAATGTGTTTAAAGGCTACTGGAAGATGCCCGAGAAAACTGCTGAAGAGCTTCGCGCCGATGGTTTTTTTATCACTGGCGACTTGGGCACCATCGATGAACATGGTTATGTGAGTATTGTTGGCCGCAATAAAGATCTGATTATCACTGGCGGATACAACGTTTACCCAAAAGAAATCGAGCAGGTGCTAGATGATCAACCCGGTGTGCTTGAGAGCGCCGTGATTGGTGTGCCGCATGCGGATTTTGGCGAAACCGTGGTTGGAATATTAGTCGCCGATGGGCCAACGATGGACCTCGAGCACATTAAAACTTCAGTAGAGCAATCTCTGGCTCGTTTCAAACACCCCAACCAATTACTGGTGGTTGAAGAACTGCCCCGGAACACCATGGGCAAGGTGCTGAAGAACGTATTGCGAGATCGGTATGCCGATTTATTTTCGGATAAAGACAGTTAGTTGATAGCAGCTGCGTGCCTGACAACCGCGGGCTTTCAGCTCCAACGAACGCTTTGTGCGGACTGCACTAGCGTATCAAGAAAAGCGCGTTGCAGTGAGCATACCCGATAGAAAACAACACAAACATAACTCACTGGTCGGCGATAGCAGCGGCTCGCATCAACTTCAACCGTCGCAGCAGCTCAGCCCGGTCAAACTGTTTTAGCAATCGGCCGTTGCGATCTTTTCGATTGCTATTCTGGCTCATTACCTGGTAACCAAATAAGTGATCGGTGTACTCACCGTTATTATTCAGGGTCGCCATGAAGGGGTAGAATTCAATATTGTCGCTGTCAAAGCCAATTGCATCGACAGTAGCTGCCCCATCGGGCGCATGCTCTGCCTCGATGTGAGCGATTACGAAGTGTTGAGCCACATACGCATTGAGCGATTGCGCCCGCTCTGAAACAGTGACGTCAGTTTTTTCCTGAACACCCCACTTGCCGGTACTGTCGTCACGCTCATACTCGAAATAGGAGGAATGAAATTGGCCGTTCAGGGTATCGTTCAGAATGAAACACCACACGCACCACTCTGCACCGTAGAGTAACAGCGTTGTTTTCTCGCTCTTGCGAGCCGCGTTGATAGCCGAGACCAATATCTCTGCCTGGGAGCCGCACTCATTGTAGAGTCTTGCCTTACTCCCACGGCAATCGTTTGGTAAGTATTTAGGAAATGACTCGATAATCGCCAACTCTTCGATGTCTGAAGACCTTGACATACTCGTAATGCCTAAAGCCGCCAAACCCAACAACCAGGCCGCTGACAGAGATCCCCGATTGACTGCCCGTACAATCCGTTGCGAGACGCCCACCCTACTCTCCACTCCTACTTCACGAACATTGCCACGCTTCCGGTTGCACCCAGCGCCCCAGCGCACGTGCAGTCTATCAACAATCCCGCTTATCAAATTAATTCGCTTTGGCATACAGATCGTGTTGGATAACCTGAGTCAGCGCATCGTCCACCACCGCGCTGAAGTCCGGATCAATGGAGACTGTCACAGCGTTCTCATCAGCGGTGGGTATCTCCAGGGTATCGAATTGGCTTTGCAGAAGGTCCACTCTCATGAAGTGACCCTGCCGCGACTCACTGCGCTTTTTGATTAGATCGAAATCGCCTACCAGATGAACAAACAGCACGGACGTGGAGTCGGTCAGTACGTCCCGATATAGCCGGCGCAGAGAAGAACACGCAATGACCGTTAAAGTATCATCTGGGTGCGAAGCCCGCATGTACTCATTGATACGCTTTAACCAGGGCATACGGTCTGTATCGGTCAACGCGATACCTTTGGACATACGCGCTTTATTCTCGGCTGGATGAAAGTCATCTCCGTCGATAAACTGGCCAGACAATCGTTGGGCCAAGGCTTCACCAACGGATGATTTGCCGCACCCGCTCACGCCCATGACCACTATGTTCAAAGCTCCATTCATCGGTTCCCTGTTTGCTTTTTGACCTAGATTAACAGCTGAGGGCTGGCTGACAGTCCGATGATACAACCGGCCCCGTTCGAGCGGTTCTACTTGTCGACATACTTCTGAATCAAGACCCATCGAGAGTCTGGGAGATCAGAGCGCCAAAAAAGCCATTAAATTATCTGTATTACGTGAAATGATAGCGATAACATTGGATTATTACACTCTTTACGTTCCAAAACTCGCAGCTTGCATTGAGTATTTTTTAGGCATCTGCGGATTTTTGAGCCAAAATTGGCTTACCTATTTACAAAAGCGAAAATGACTTGCAATCCCAACGGTTCTATATAACAATGTTACCGCTAACATTGATACGAAAGCTCATCACCTCCTAGGCGACCCCGTCCAGCTTATGCCGAATATTCGACTCCACCAGCTCAACAAGCAATTCGGCAAAACAAAAGTCATTCATGACATCGACCTTGCAATTCAGGACAAGGAGTTCACCGTGTTGGTCGGGCCCTCAGGGTGCGGCAAATCCACCACGCTTCGCATGATCGCAGGTCTGGAGACGGTTTCTGGCGGTGAGATCTTCATTGATGAGAAACCTGTGAGCCGTCTCGAGCCCAAAGCACGCGACTTGGCGATGGTGTTTCAAGATTACGCGCTCTACCCCCATATGAATGTGGCCAAGAACATGTCGTTCGCGCTGCGCTTACAGAAACGGTCCAACAAAGAAATTAAGCAACGCGTGGGGGACGTGGCCGAGATGTTAGGGCTCACCCCACTGTTAGACCGTAAGCCCGCTGAATTATCCGGTGGACAACGCCAACGCGTTGCCATGGGTCGGGCTCTGGTGCGCGATGCGGGCACGTTTTTGTTCGATGAACCGCTATCGAATCTGGACGCGAAACTGCGTGGGCAGATGCGAGCTGAACTGGCGCTTATGAGTAATCAGGTTCAGAAAAACATGATTTACGTCACCCACGATCAGGTAGAGGCGATGACGCTCGCTCACCGCATTGTGGTTATGCAAGATGGCCACATACGTCAACAGGGTTCACCTGAAGAATTGTTCACCCTGCCCAACAGCCTTTTCGTTGCAGGCTTTATTGGCAGCCCACCAATGAATTTTCTCAATGCCACCTTAGCGCAAGAGTCCGACACGCTAATCGTAGAAGGCAAGGGATTTAAACTGCGTTTGAGTTCAGCGATCGTCGCTGAACCATCCACTGCCAGTTCTAAGATCGTGGTGGGCATTCGCCCGTCGGATCTTGTTCCAGCCCCTGAAGGCGCCGCAGAGAACAGCTTGTCAGTGAACGTCAAGCTGACCGAATACATCGGCGCGCAATCGATCATGATAGGTGAGTGCGGCGGTGAGCCATTTAATGTTGAAACCAAGTCCGATCTACGGCGAGCACAGATAGGTCCAACCCATTTTATTCCCGATATCACAGCAATTCACTTGTTTGACAAAGCGAGTGGAATGCGTTTGTAGCACGTAGTTTCACCTACACGCAATGCAGTATGAGTTCTGTACCACATGGTTAGTACCCAGCGGAAAACATCCGTCATAAACGAGAAAGAGGAAACATTTCGATGAAGATAAGACATATCATGACAGGAGCTGCGGCAGCGATACTCATGGCAGGTTCTGCAATCGCAGGGCCCTATGACGAATACGCGGGCACCACGCTTGTTGTCAACTTCCCTGCCCATCCGCACTACGATGCGGTGCGAAAAATACTGCCCGAATTCACCAAAGAGACAGGCATTAACGTTGAGGTCGATCAACTTCAATATCTTAAAATGCGTGAAAAGCAAACCCTGGAATTGACCAAGAATAAAGGCGATTACGATCTATTGGCCTACGTGGTTTTTTCCAAAGCCGATTACGTCTACGCCGACCAGCTTGAAAACCTCGCCCGCTATTTCATGAACCCAAAGTTGTCAGACCCTTCCTACGACCCTGAAGATCTGATCGTAGGTTACGTGGATAATATCGGCGTCGC
>CALFBL010000005.1 GCA_937951695.1 uncultured Granulosicoccaceae bacterium
CCCGAGCCGGAAGGAGGCGCTGGAACTGGAACTGGAACTGGAACTGGAACTGGAACTGGAACTGGAACTGGAACTGGAACGGTACCAGTAGACACGGGTTCCAATACGGACGATGTCGATGAGACGAGCGGTGACTCGGAGGCTGAGTCGGGTGACGACAATATTACAGAGATGACTGATGGCCAAGATGAACGCACGAGCACCAGTTCTGGTTCTGAAGGTGGCGGTTTTCTGGGAGCGATGCACGGGTCATTAGTGCTTGGCTTAGCGTTGGCATTTGTTGGTCGGCGTCGCAAACCACTTTAGGTACTGCACGTAACTTTCGCTTTGAAGTCAATAACTTAACGTGATGGCCGTTAAGCTGACTCGACAGTCATAGAGTTGACGTTTATGGCGTGAGTATGTCTTTGTGATTGGTATATTTGTAACTCTTTAGTACTGCGAAATTCTGTACGGCAAGCTATCCTAGGGTGTTAGAGAACCGCCTTTTGGCCACAGGATTATGCGGGTAATGAACAGACTTGCCGTTAGCTTTCTTTTTGCGTCACTGACAGTGGCTACGCTCCCAGCGCTTGCGCAAGCGGTGGATGAATCACAGACTCTGCCCAACGCCAAGCCGGGTGAGTGTTACGCCAAAGTTGTCACGCCTGCTAAGTTCGAAACTCGTAATGAAGAGATCGTTGTGCAGGAAGGTGGTGAGCGTATTGCGACTGTCTCCGCTACTTTTGAAACGGTTGATCAACGAGTCATGACACGCGAGGCCAGTCGAGTCTTGACCGCAGAGCCAATTGAGTATGCCACCGAATCTGAGAAAGTTGAGACTCGCGCTGCAGAAGCCAACTGGACGATGAAAATTGGTGACGCCACGCATCCGGCCAGCCCTGGCGCACTGGAAGGCATTGCCGCCTCGGGTGTGAACCTCGATACGGTTCCCGAAAATGTGTGTTTCCGCGAGTACTATACCCCGGCTGAATACCGAACCGATGATCGACGCGTGCTCAAGCAGGCAGGTGGTGAAACGATCGTTGTCACTCGGGCTGAATTTGAAACCGTTGAAGAGCGTGTGCTGATTAAAGAGGCTTCCAGCCGCTTGGTGAATGTTCCAGCGATTTACCGCACTGAGACCGAATCCGTGCTGGTGGAACCGGCTCGCAGCGTGTGGAAGAAGGGTCGAGGGCCGTTAGAACGCATTGACGATACGACCGGTGAAATTGTTTGTTTGGTTGAGATCCCGGCACGCTATGAAACCATCACTCGGTCTGTGCTCGAATCTGCTGCGTCCACTCGAACCGTTGAAATTCCAGCGGTGTACGAAACGGTATCGGTTCAACGCGTGGTGTCCCCGGCGTCTGAGTCTCGTTCCGAGATCAAACCTCAATACGCCACTATCCCAATCCGAGTGAAAATCGCAGATGCGGGTTTTTTCTGGCTGAAAAAAGGTGAGAGTGTGAGTGCCGAGGCAAGCTATTCTGGGCGTGAAGTGTGCCTGATACCCCGACCCGCTGAATTTACAACCGTGTCAAAGCAGATCGTCGCCAAAGCCGCAACCGTCAGAGTGACGCAACAGCCCGCGCAATTTGAGACGATTAAGGTTCAGCGGTTGGTGACACCAGCCAGCGAAACACGTACTGAGATCCCGCGTCAGGTTCAAACCGTCTCCCGCCAAGTGCAGGTCGAGCCGCCTAAACTAGTTTGGCGTCGCGTACTGTGTGAAACCAACGTCACCGCCGACATCATCAGAAACCTGCAGCTGGCATTGCGGCGCGAAGGTATGGATCCGGGACCTGCGGACGGTGTGTTAGGTGGTGCAACCTTGACGGCTGTGAGAAATTACCAAGAAAAAAATAGCCTTGATGTAGGCGGTGTGACCTACGAGACTCTGGAAGCGTTGAAAGTTAAGCTTTAGAAAATATCGACGGCGAGTAACCAGTCTTGCCAGTTCGGATCCACCGTCTGCAGAGTCTTGAGTAACGGCTGTGCAGACGGTGTGAGTTGCAGCGCAGCGATGGCGGTGATCACCACAGCCAGACTTCCCACCCAGCGTTTTCTATCGATGACTTTCATCGCCGTACCAAACGATCGTTTGATGCGAGCGCCGCTGAAATCAACACTGTAGATTTCATCCAGTACAAGATGCGACAGGCAACCTATAAACACACCAAAGCCCGCCAACCAGCTGATATCAGCACTGATGACCCACACCCGATTGCAGATCACCACCGCGACCGTGCCGAACATGACACTTGCAGCAAGCGAATGCAGAGATCCTCGGTGAACCGTGAAACGATGAAACAGCGCTCTGAGTAGAAAGCGCACCATTAGAAACAGTACGGCCCCCATGATCAACAGCTCGACGACACTGAAGCGGGAAATATGCTGAAGTATGGCGAGTATGGTCACGAGCGCACCAAGCACTAAAAACAGCGCACGGCTGGGGGTAGAGTCTTTGAGATCGATATCGGGTAAGATCCCGCCAACTGCAGTCATCCAGGCCAACAACAGAGCCGGTTCCGGGTCTAAATTCAGACCTTTCGTGGTCACAGTCGCGTAAACCGCACCGACAGTCGTTGCAGTAAAAAAGTGTGTGTTAAAGTCCGCCATATCATTGAGTTTACAGGGAGAGTACCGTCAACCATGTTAGTTACGTTTAAAACTTCCGCGCACGCTCACGTCACCATGTTTGGTGATATCGCGAAGGATTTGCTCAAGATGATGGGGCAAAGCGGTAATGTCCCAGGTGCTCTGGTGGCAGACGACGTTGCTGGCGCGCTAGAAGCCTTGAGAAAAGAGATCGTTGTCAAGGCTAACCAGGAATCGCATCATCGGTTGGAGCCTGATGAGCATCATGCACCCATAACAGTAGCGCTATCGGTGCGAGCTAAACCGTTGATCGATTTGCTGGAATCTGCTGTTGAAGATAACGGAACCGTCGTGTGGGAATCTAACTGATTAAACGCTCGTGCTGCGACGGCTATAACTGCCCCAATGGGCGATCTTGACGGACCCGCCCAATGTAATTTTGGCAGGCTCGCCTAGGTTCTCATGAAGCCTAAGTCGCGTTCAGCAAAGTTCGCCAGATCGGGCAGGGCGTTTGTCAAAGCTGCCTCATCCACACCCATCCAGCGTGACAAGGTTGCGCCGTATTGGTTGACCGATATTTGCGGGATAATGCGTCCGGCAAACGAGCCGTCATCTTCACCGGCATCATCGGGGTTGTTGGTTCTGGCGTAACTGGGCATCTCGCCGATCACACGCCCACCGTCAACGGCATCACCAAATACGAAGTTGTGCCCACCCCAGCCGTGATCGGTGCCGTTGCCGTTACTGGTCAAGGTGCGACCAAAATCACTGGCGGTAAACGAGGTGACTGAGGCCGACGCGCCAATATCGTCAAGCGTATCCTGGTAAACGCTAACCGCTTCGTTCAGATCGCGCATCAGGATCGGTTCACGTTCGCCTTGATCGGAATGGGTATCAAACCCACCCATCAAAACAAAGAACACCTGACGAGACATACCCAGCTCTTCGCGAGATGCGATCAAGCGTGCAACCAGGTGCAATTGTTTGGCAAGCTTGTTGGTGCCGCGGTAGGTCATTTGCGGCAAGGTGTTTCTTAGCAGAGCGGTGTTTAACGATGAGGTGGCGACGATTGCCCGATCGATCCCTTCAGAGATGGTGCGCAGCATGGCCGCGTTGCCGCTGGCTTCACCTTGCGCGATAAGATTCTCGATGGTGTTGCCAACCCGACTCAGTCGATTCGGCGGGATCCAGTCGGAGATGTTGTCCAGACCGAACATGCGTTCCACCGCAAAATCTGCGTTAAGGCTGATGTAGCGAGAATTGGCGGAGTCGAGCCATGCTGAGGAGCCTGCAATGGAGAACGCCGGTGTGATTGCCGAAGGGCCGTTGCAGGTTTCGGCGTGAGTGGTTATCGCCCCCCCCCAACCAAAGCTGGATGCACCCGTGACAATGCCTGCACCGGTCTGCCAGAGTTTTTGCTGCGTGTTGTGCGCGAACAGCGACTCCGGTAGGGTCCGCTCGGCCAGATAATCAGACTGAGATGTTGGTCGAATCAACGTGCCGACGTTACTCACTACCGCTAATCGATCTTGGTCGAACAGATCGCGGAACACAGGCAGCGCGGCGTTAAAGCCGAACGCGCCCTGACTGGCATCGCTAACGTTGAGCAAACCCGATTCAGGGATAGCAATCTCGCCACGTGAATCGAGGTATTCGCTGTAGCCCCGTGCGCTGCCGGGGACGAACATGTTGAACGAATCTGCGCCGCCGGCCATAAACAAGCACACAAGGGACTTACCCGAATCACAACCCATCGCCAGTGCTTCGTTACCACCGAGCATGGATACGCCGGCGCCCAAGGGCACTGCGGCTAGGCCTTTAAGAAGTTTGCGGCGTTGTTTTTGGAAGTTGGGTTTCGCCATGATTATCGCTGCCATTGAATCTGTGGGGTGGTCAGGATCAAAAACAACGTGTCCTGAACCATTTCGAATCGGCCTTGAGACGAGGTCGTGTATGCGCCGGCAAAATCGAACAGCGTACTGCGCATCTCGCTCGGCATGCCACCGGCGAATAACATAAGATTGTACCAATCGAGTAAGGCGTTACGATCAACAGCCAAATCCACCAGGGGTTCAAGATCGATAATCGTAACGCGCGGGTTATCACCGCTGAGATCGGAGCGATTGTTAAATCGATAAACCTGGTGGTGCCAATTGTTGTGTGTGGCCGCAAGGTTTGCTTCTGACATGATTTGCATCTCAGGCGACACCAAGGTGGAGCCTGCGCTGAGAGGGTTATCGGGCAAGTAAAAATTAAATACCGAGGTAGAGCGCATAACTGCTTGGCCTGTCATCGCATCGAACTGATCGACTGGAAAATCCGCTGTGGCAAACTGGTCTTCCGATAAAGGCCCCGGGGTGCCATCAAGGGCTCGCCACAATTGCGACCAGCGCATGACAGGCTCTTTTAACTTGCCGAAGTTGGTTAGTGTTAGGTGACCCTCTCGCGCCTCGTCATCGGTCAGCACAGCACGAATAACCGCTTCGAGGTCGCCGCGCACCCCGTTGCCGTTGTCGACGAAAACGTTAGCGACCCGTTCGATGTATTCAGGCGTTGGATTGCTTGTCACAAACCGGAGGATAAGGTGTCGGGCCACAAAGGGTGGCACGTTGTTGTGTTGAAACAGGTTATCCAATGCCGCGTTCAAGTCTTGCTCGGTGCTGAGCCCAGCCGGTGCCACGGCTCCGTTAAGCAGGTTCTTTGCGCCTGTGTCGTGAAAATTCTCGTTCGGCACCATGCGAGCTTGGTAGGCGGCTGGGGTGACGTTGGAGTCTGTCCATGAGCGCACGTTGGGGTAGTTCCACCCGGTGAATACACGGGCGAATTCTTCTACGTCTGTTTGAGTATAGGCCGGGCGAGGGTTGCCAATCGGGACAGCTTCGCCGCGCATGTTCAATTCAAACAAACCCAAAGTGAACAGCTGCATGACTTCACGGGCGAAGTTCTCGTCCGGAC
>CALFBL010000006.1 GCA_937951695.1 uncultured Granulosicoccaceae bacterium
CTCGAGCCCGTCACCCACGCGAACGATGCGGTGAATCTGGCTGCACGCGGATTCGATGCCGGTATGGAGACTTTGTCACCCGGGCAAACCTGGCAGGCAACATTAGAGATGCGCCTCGAGTAGCCATCGAGCGAAAACTACGGCTCGACGCGCGATGGCGTCATGGTTACCCCGAGCGGCCCGCGCACAGCTTCCAAAGTGATCGATTGCTGATTGCGCACAACTTCAAGCAATATGGGCTCGTTGCGCACCCCTTGCCGAGTTGCGTCGCGCAACTCTCGCATGGTGAACAGCCGTTCGGATGCGTAACTCGTGATGACATCTCCCACTTGCAGGCCCGCTAGATCGGCCGTGGAACCGGCAATCACCGAAGCGATGCTGACCCGGTTCGAGCGCCCAGCGTTAAACAAGTAACGGTCGTAAGCGTCATCGCCCAATTCATCGCGCAAGCTCGGGGAAGCCTCATCCAGTGCTTCGAGTTCTTCGTCCAGGCGCTCTGATTCGGTCCAGCCTTCGCGCGCTGCCTGATCCAGTAACTCCAGACGCGCCAAAGTGAGTTGATCCTGCTGTTGCTGGATGGTGTTGGCCAATTCAGGGCTGACTCCTGCTCGAATCAACGCATCGCGATTACCCGAGCGGTTGCCCCCGCGGCGAAAATTCCCGAATTCATCGATGCCTGAAGCAACATTTTCAGTGCCAGAAGAATCCGCGATACTGCCCTCAGTCAAGTTCTGAGCAGCTAGAATTTCCTGTGTATCTACCGCATAAGAAAGCTCTTCCACCATGTTGCGCAGCTCATCGATCTCTTCCCGAGCGGCCAAGGCTTCCTGACGCAAATCATCAATCGCGTTCTGCCAAAACAGCGGTAGCTGATCGACCCCACTGGCGTGGATCGGCGCAGGCGCTTGGGCGACGAGGCGTGTTGCTGTGTTTGCTCCGTCGGCGTTGATACCGGCGATAGCTCTCCCAGTATTCGCGGACGCGCTGCTGGCCAACTCAATCGGCTTATCACCACTGAGGGCTGCGAGGAGATTCGGCACATGCGTCACCAAAGCACCGCCCGCTACAAAAGCCAGCACCAAGGTTAGCAGGTGCCAAACATGAATAGTATTCGCATTGTTCATTTCAACGTACCATGTTCGGATGACTTTTAACTTGCATTATAAAGGTCGGGTGCCG
This sequence comes from uncultured Granulosicoccaceae bacterium, assembly GCA_937951695.1. Taxonomy (GTDB): domain Bacteria; phylum Pseudomonadota; class Gammaproteobacteria; order Granulosicoccales; family Granulosicoccaceae; genus Granulosicoccus. The sequence goes on from CALFBL010000006.1 coordinate 1,180, forward strand.
CGTGTCTGAGTCCTCTGTTCACTATCCTGGCGGCCATCGAGGGCCGTGGTTATTTGCACACCGCGGTACCTCTACATTGGCACCGGAGAATACCGCAGCGGCGTTCGAAATGGCTGAATCGGTGTCTGCCGACGCTCTGGAAATCGATGTCCGGGTCAGCCGGGACCTAAAAGTAGTCGTGACACACGATGCTTCTCTCAAACGAACCACCAACGGAGAAGGACTGGTAGCCGAGCACACCTTGACAGCACTTCGCCGACTGGACGCCGGTTACCGCTTCACAGACCCCAACCGTTCAACCCCTTGGCGAGGCAAAGGCTTGCATCTGCTTACTCTGGCCGAACTGTTCACCCAGTTTCCCAAGACCAGCATCAACGTGGACATCAAAGATGCTGGCATCGAAGCGGCCGAGATCGTTGCCGCTGAACTGCGGCGAATAGCGGATGGACGCTGGATCAATGTCTGCAGCTTTCACCCGAAAACTATCCGTCGTTTTCGTCACATAGCCCCAGAGTACAGCACCGCGGCATCGCACTCGGACGTTGCAAAACTGTTCTTTGGGCGCTGGATGCCATCATCCGCGCAGCAAAGCATGGTGAGGCGGTCCGCGGGACAAGTGTTGCAACTGCCACCCTACTGGCGTGGGCTCCATCTGGGTTCAACCGCGTTCATCGAACACGTACAACGTTGGGATCGCCGGATCATGTTCTGGACCATCAACGATGCGAACGACATGAAGACCCTACTGAACTCTGGTGCCAATGGTTTGGTGTCTGACAATATTGTCGTGGCTCGTAAGGTGATCGATGCGCACATCGAGGGTGCTACCGACAGTTATCGAGATAGGGTTCAAGCTCCGCCATAAACGCCTCAGACCAGCGCTCGGCACTGCCGGGGTCTAGATGAAACCCATCAATCGTCAACAGCTTGTTCAGCTCGGGAAAAACGAACGGTGCTCCCAGTCGATCGGCCAAGGCTTTGGCGTAAGCTCCTGGCGTTGCGGTGCGCGGGGTCGCGGTTATAATCAAACACTCTCGTTCAATATTCAACTCACCGATAAACGCCTCGGCAATGCGGACATAGTCATCAAGCCGGTTCATGTGCGCTGCGGCGTCATCAGCCACTGGCAGTTGCAGATTATCCCGATAGTAGTCCACCACCCAGTGCCCGTTCAACCGGTTGCGATGCAGGGTATCCACCTTCCCTACACACCACGTTGAATCATTGGCATCAGCCGAGCAGCGCTGTTGTTGCTCGGTTTGTAACCGGCGTTTACGCGCGTACTCACCTTCTATAGTGGGCTGCAACCGGGTCGGCAATGACGCGATTACCGGGTTAGCTTGCTCTAGTTTCTGAATACGCGCAAAGGTGTCGTTAACCTCCCCGGTGAAAAAAGGATCTGCGTTCACCACCCATACCTTCGGATCCAGTTCCAGTTTCTTTGCCACAGCCAATGCCACACCGCTTTGAGAGCCGTGACCAAAGCCCAGTACGTAATGATTGCTCTCATGCCGGGTGAAAAAACGACTGACCGCATCGGTTGAAAAGGCAAACTGGGTATTACTGCTACCTAAAAACAGGACATTCGCTTGTTTTACGTGTGCTATCGCTTCAGGTTCACTTTGATGGAAATAGGCGTAGTGCTCATAGTCGCCAAAACGAACCGAATGACAATACGCCATAAAATTATCTGGCTCTTCAACGGGGTAACACTCACCTACCCAGGGAAACAAATCGGTTCGTTTAAACACCAGAAAAGCCATCGAAAAAACGAAAAACAACAATGCGAACACCAACAGTGATCGACGCACTGTCGAGGTAGGTGCATCAATTGTGTTTAACACAAAGCTCGCGGCGACGTTCGTCGCATGGCTCGATGCATCATGGAGCTCGTTGTTCTTAAGTGCGTTGCTCATCAGAAATTAAAGTACAAAAATTGCGAGGTGCCACTACCACCAAACGCTGCATAGGCTGCCAACAATGCGCACACGGGTGTTAGGATCCAGATGGCGGTCGACGACAATCGAACACTCATCAAACGGCCCGTGTTCGGTAAAACAAATAGCGCAAGGATGGGAATGCTCAGCGACAATAAGGCGGTCAGGGTGCCGGCATTGTCCAGCGCGTTGCCCACACCCAGCAATCGAAACGTATCGGCTAATGGCGTAAATAACGGCCCCACTGTGGGTAGTTCCTGAAAGTTGACGCCCAACTCCCCCAACGTGTTGACCAGCTGTGGCTTTTTGTATGCCCAGGATTCTGGCAAGGCCACACCATTGAAGCCGAACATGCCACGAATGATGCGCCAGGCCTCGTCCAGGGTAGTGGCTCGAAACAAGACCCAGGCGACAACCACCGCCAGCATGGTCAAAACATGCCCCATTAAGCGGGCGAATATAGCTTTTATCTGCACCCACCATTGAATCAGACGACTGCCAGTTTCCGCAGCGATTTGCTTGGGCCCCGACCCGATCGTGTTGCGCCACAGATGATTGACCAACAAGTAAAATCCATGCAACGCACCCCACGCAACAAATGTCCAACCGGCACCGTGCCACAGCCCGCCCAGTACCATCACGATAACCACGTTCGCTAGCGTACGAGCGGTGCCATGCCGACTACCACCGAGCGGCACGTAGAGATAGTCGCGTAAAAACATCGATAAGCTGATATGCCACCGGCGCCAAAAATCAATGATACTGGCGGCTCTGTAAGGCGATTCAAAATTTTTGGGCAAGCGAATGCCCAGCATACACCCGAGGCCCAGCGCCATATCCGTGTAACCGGAAAAGTCAAAATAAAGCTGTACGCTGTAGGCCAGAGCCCCGACCCAGGCCTCGAGTAAGGTTGGATTGACGCCAGCGGCGGTTAGCGCGAACACGGTGTCACTGTAGGGGGCAACGCCATCGGCAATGATGACCTTCTTGAACAACCCCAGTGAGAACACCATCAATCCCAGCACCAGATGAGTCGGCACAATACCGATCCTCATGCGCTCAAACTGCGGCGCCATATCCCGATAATTGACGATGGGCCCGGCGATAAGTTGCGGGAAAAATGTAACAAACAATAGATACGTGCTTAAGCGCCCTGCACCGTGGCTACGTCGATACACTTCGACTAGGTAGGCAATTTGCTGGAAGGTAAAGAACGAGATGGCCAGCGGCAGGATAATTGTTCGTACGTGAAATTCAGAGCCTAGAACTGCATTACTGGTGCTGATAAAAAAACCGGCGTATTTAAACCAGGCAATCGCTGAGAGGTTTGCAGTTACACCCACGCTCAGAACCCACCAGCGCGTGCGTGGCCTGGAATCGGGCAGCTGTTGTAGCCACACAGCAAAGGCATAATTGCCTGCCATTGAGGCGGTGATCAAAAACAGATACTTTGGCTCCCACCAACCGTAAAACGCCAGCGAGGCCAGTACCAACCACGCTTTGGAGGTCTCTATGCGTCCCGCCAGACACATCCGGTGAAACACCCATAATGTGACCGGTAAAAAAAGAAACATGAATTCTGGAGAATTGAACAGCATGGGCCTTTGACTTAGCGGGGAGCACTCAACCGCTGCTGCCTTTTACTCATTTTCGTCTCGTAGAGTGACTTATTATCGGCGAAAATCATCTAAGCGTGAATGGATTTGACTCATTTTCACCATGGCCATCGGCAAACCGCGAAAGACGCCACCTAAACAGAGCCTCACTGCACAACCTTGTAGCGAAGCAGCATCCCTACCGGCATTCTCCTATAGGCCCACTCGCGTATCAAGTCGCGCAAACAGCTCTTGAGACAGACGTAGTCGAAACGCACTGCATCCGAGCCACATAGGCACCGCAGCCCAATGCCTCGGAAAAGACTCGCAGTTTGCCACTGTGCTCTTCACAGAAGCGTTGATTCAACTGCGCAATTTCCAGGCAATGCTGAACAAACGCTTCGCGAGTACCGATCGGTTGCATCAACAACAATTGAAAGGCGGTCTCCATGCTCGATGTAACACCCGATTCCCTACCCGTGCGGCATGGAATATTGACATTGGTATAGCAATTTAACAAACGCCAATATTCTGAGTTGATACGGTGTCCATCAATGTTCGAAGCTTCCAGCATCAAAGACAGCAATAAGGCAAATTCTTCGCCCATTTGTTCGGCCGGTTTTAACGATCGTTGAGCTGCGTCGGGTGTATTTTTTCCCACGGTTTTTGTTAACACGGGAAAGTTAGCGTCTAGCTCGTTACGAATACACTGAACCGCTGCACAGTTCATTAAATCGTAGAGATCTTGCGCCCTGAGCACCCGTTCGAGGTTAAGTAACACCTTTAAAGTCGCCTCATGCCCCAAGAGCTCGCGCAATTGCTGTGTGGCGTATTGGATAACACTTAAACGCTTTCGTTTAATGTCCTGCGAAAGATGTTTCGCAGCCGATTCAACTGAAGCAGAAAAGAACTGGTTGAACGTAAATCCAACCGATTTTAAATACTCATCTCTGGCGTGACCTGGAGTCGGCAAAAACAAGGCAAAAACCGCTGCCATGCAGGATATAGAATCCTGCATGGCGATCAGACTGCGATTATTTAAATCGTACCCGGCTGAACCGTTACGTACCACACCAGTGGTCTGGCTATGTCGCTTACTCATTGATCCTCTCAAGCGCGGGTTAGTGAGAGTGCAGATAGGAACTATCAGTTCTCATAACGGCTCAAAACACTGGCGCTTAAAGCCAAAGGTCTCGAAAAACCGCGATTGTTTGGCAAAAATCAACGTTATGTTGGGTCAGTCACAATGACGACCACAGACATACCTGACAGTTCGCCTAGAAATGTCAGCTGTGTTGGCTCTGGGCAGTGTGCCAAAGAGCCTCGCCCTATCGGCTGTGAAAGCGCTCGCGCCTAAGGCGCTTCAGCTTTGTGGCGCTTCTTGACCTTTTTCGGTGGCTTACTACCGGCTCGATCGCGAGTCTTTTCGGCGCCACGAACTTTCGGCTTCGACGTCGAGAATTGCTTCTTTTTGCGGTTAGGCTTGTTTTTACGATTGGGACTTTTGGCACCCGCTTCAGTGGCAGCGGTGTCCTCGTAAGCGCCTGCACCCTCGCGGCTCATATTGAGCTGACGGCTGCACACCCACACCCGGCGTAGGTCTTTTAACACGCCTTTGGGCATCCCTGTGGGAAGCTCGACGGTACTGTGATCGTTAAAAATTCGGATTCGCCCGATGTAATCAGCATCAATACCGGCCTCATTCGCAATCGCGCCAACGAGGTTCGATGCCTGAACACCGTGTGTCGCACCCACCGCAACACGAAAAGCCTCCATCTCGATATCACTGTCGACGTCACGGCCAACCTCCGAGATCAGCGCAACAGCACGGTTGGATTCTTTGTAAACCGGTCGGTCCGCGGCTTTGTCGGTCTGTTTGGCAGGGCGATCCGCGGCCTTACCCGCACCGCGAGAAGCACTTTTATCACGGTTAGTGTCCGCATGACTGCGTGGATTTCGACACTGGTCACGGTCCTGTTGCCGGCCTCGAGGCTCGCGCTTAGTAGTTGATTTTCTGTC
>CALFBL010000007.1 GCA_937951695.1 uncultured Granulosicoccaceae bacterium
GTGTCGACAATTATCCCGTCAAAACTAGAACACTCACCACGACTTAGAGCAACATGCATAGTCTGCATTTCCTTTTTCAGGTTCTTGGCAAAACTGAGGCCATGAACGTAAGACGCATTTGCAAGATCCATTGCATTGCAATTACGCTGATGGCGTTTTTAATGACACCGGTATCCAGCATCTGTATCGCTTGATCCGCAGGCACTACGTGAACCAGGATGTCTTCGTCTTCAGCGTCCAGACCGTGCACCCCACCGATGCCGGTTAAATCGGTTTCTGCATAATAGACAAACACTTGCTCAGAGGTTGAGCTGGGACTGGAGTAATACTGTCGCACCAATCGCGGCGTGTTGAGGGTGAGCCCGGCCTCTTCTCGCGCTTCTCGCACGGCCACCTCCAACGGCTCCTCTCCCGGTTCCACCATGCCAGCGATCACTTCCATCAACCAGGGATTGTTTGGCTCATGGCGGGCACCCAAACGAAACTGTTCCACCAACGCCACCGCATCGGTGTTTTGATCATGCGCCAGCACCCCGATGACATTACCGCGGTTGAGCACCTCTCGATCCACCTCATTAGTCCAACCACCGTTAAATTTTGTGTGCTTAAACCGTGCTCGTGATAGGGAATAAAACCCGTCATAGATCGGCTCTTCGCCCAGTAATTCCCACTGTTTCTTATGCTCACTCATCGCGATGTCAGCTCCTTTAAGATGATTTCCATTGAGGCTACGTCCTCGAACCGATCAACCCCATGGGCCACCGTCTCAGACACTTCCCCCATGTGCAGTTTAAACCCGGCGTCCAGCACACGCAGCTGTTCCAGTTGCTCCAACGATTCCAGCCGCGATGGTTTTAGCTGCGTGTATTGCTGTAAAAATGCACGACGATAGGCGTAGATGCCAATATGGATACGAGCCTGAGCCGGTGGGGTAGAACTATCCACTTCACGCCAGTGCGGAATAGGCGCACGACTGAAATACAAGGCAAACCCCAGATGATCGGTCACCACTTTAACCCGATCGGCATTGACCCAGTCCGCGTATCCAGGGCAAGGAAAACACAAGCTAGCCATGGCAGCGGTAGGATTCGCGTGTAAATTCTTGGCGAGTAATTCGATGTGCGCGCTGGGGATGGCGGGCTCATCACCCTGAACCCCCACGATGCAGGTGTCCGCGGGCCACGCTTTCCGGTCGGCCACCTCAGCGATGCGATCAGTCCCGCTGGGATGATCGGCCCGGGTCATAACCACGTCTACCCCTGCGTCCAAGCAGACCTGTTCGATGCGAGCGTCATCGGTAGCCACCACAACAGACGCTGCGGATGAAGCACGGGCCCGATCAACTACATGCAGCACCATCGGTTTACCGAGCAAGGGATACAACGGTTTACCCGGAAATCGAGTGGACCCATAACGGGTGGGGATCACCACATGAAATTCAGACATCGACTGGCTCTTATTGATCTCGTTAGACGTGGTATCGCTAGTTCGTTGGCAAGGATTGACGATAACGCACGTGCAATCGTTCCTCCAATTTGGCCAGCGCCCAAGAAAGCTTGCCATCCAGAATCGCATGGACTTGTACTTCGTACACGCAAGGCTTCATCGAATGCACCTGCTCTTGCAGCCGCGCTTGCAGCCGCTCCTGATCACGTAGAAGACCACTGACTTTTACCGCGTCTTTTGAGGTTACGACAATCGGGTGATCGTTATCACACTGCAGATCGCTCAACGACCAACGGTGATGATCGGGTTTGGGGTGTTCGATCACTTGCATACCCGCCAAACGCAATTGATGAAAAAAACGCGATGGGTCGCCAATGCCCGCTACAGCATTGACAGTTTTGCCAGACAAATCGACCAAGTTATCCAACTCCGGCCCCGACAAGGTCAGCAGGCGAGTTTGCATCAGATGAAAATAACCCACGTCCACGCCCAGCGGCAAGCGCAGCTCATCACGGCCAACGCTACCGCTGGTATGAACCGCGACCAGATCCACCGACTTTAATCGCGTCACCGGCTCTCGTAAGGGTCCTGCGGGCAACAACCAGCGGTTGGCAAACCCGTGCGCTTCATCAACCACGACAATCTCGGCGTTTCGGCCCATGCGGTAGTGTTGCAGGCCATCGTCACTGAACACGATGTCCACCCCGTCGCCGTCCTCTAGTAACGCTTGCACAGCGGCCGCACGATCTTTACACACCCACACGGGCACCCCGGTTAATTTTGCCAACATCACAGGTTCGTCCCCAACTTGCTTTGGGTCCGACGTTGGGCTCACTCGTTGCGGCGTATCGATCTGCTCCCCTCCGTAACCTCTGGCCACGATGCCGGGGCGCCAGTGGCTGTCCTGAAATCGCTCTACCAAGGCAGCGGTCAGGGGTGACTTGCCGGTGCCACCTACACTTATGTTACCGACCACTACCACCGGGACCGGGGCGTAAACAGTGCGGCGCAGTTTCAATCGATAGCTAAGCCATCGAAGCACCACAACATCGTTCATCAATAGAGAAAGTGGCCACAGCAAACATGCGATTAACCCCCGCGATTGCCAAGCCTGTTCAATCTTATTCATGAAAATTGCAGTCGATGCAATTTACTGTAATGTGAGTTCTTTTCCAGCAGCTCAGCGTGTTTACCCGATTCAATGATGCGTCCCTGCTTCATCACCACAATACGATCAGCGTTGACAATCGTCGATAAACGATGTGCCACGACCAAGGTAGTACGTCCTTGCATTAGGGTATCCAAACCTACTTGCACCTTCCGCTCTGATTTGTTGTCCAGCGCCGACGTTGCTTCATCCAGAATCAAAATGGGTGCATCTTTTAACAACGCACGAGCGATGGCCACCCGTTGGCGCTGACCACCTGAGAGCATGATGCCATTCTCACCCACCATCGTATCGTAACCATCGTCGAGCTTTTCGATAAATGCAGCGGCGAACGCCGCTTGACACGCCGCTTCGATGGTAGAGCGATCGACAGAGTCACGCGCACCGTAGGCTATGTTATTCAATATCGTGTCGTTAAACAGCATCACGTCCTGGCTGACGTAAGAGATCATGCTACGCAGTGACGCTAGGCTGTACTCTTGCACCGGCGTACCGTTGATCAGGATATCGCCTGAGTCGTGGTTGTACATGCGCGGCAGCAAACTGATCAACGAGGTCTTACCGCTGCCGGACTCCCCTACCAAGGCAATCGTTTCACCCGACAGGATATTCAAGGTGACATCGTTCAATACCGCAGGCTTATCCACCCGATACGACATCGACACATCGCGATACTGAATGCCGGCAATGGGGCTTTGCAGAACCTGGGTGCCGGTGTCAATTTCCGATTCCAAGTCGAGGGTTTCGAACAGACTTTCCCCGGCGGCAATGCCCTGTTGAATCTGACTGTTTAATGACGTTAAGCGTTTCATCGGAGAAAATAGCATCATCATGGCGCCTATAAACGACATAAATTCACCCGGGCTTAGCCGCTCGTCGCCGAGCATATCGCTGGAGGCGACAAACACAATAATCGCCAGAGCAATTGCCACCAGTAATTGCACGATAGGAACGTTTAACGCGCGAATGCGGGTCTCACGCATGTTGAACCGGCGATTGGATTCGTTCGCGGATTCGAAGCGTTCCAGCTCATCGTCTTGGCCACCAAAAATTTTCACCACGCGACTGCCATCAATGGCTTCTTGAATGACGTGACTGACGTCCCCCATGGATTCCTGAATGTTACGGCTGGCTTTACGGAACTGTTTAGTCACCCGAGCCACGATCACGCCAATGATCGGTCCGATAACCAGAAAGCACATGGATAACTGCCAGCTATGCCAGAACATCAACCCCAGTAACCCAATAGCGGCGAGCGTATCGCGCACCAGCACGGTGAGCGAAGAGCTGGCCGCGCTCGCCACTTTCTGGCTGTTGAAGGTAATGCGTGAGATGAGTTCGCCTGAACTGGCCGCATCGTAGAAGGCGGTGGGTAAGGTAAGGTACTTCTGGAACACTTCAGCCCGCAATTGCTTGATCACCGCCCATCCAATCCAGGCCATAAAATAGGTGGATGCGTAACCGGCAGCACCTCGCACCAGGAACAATAAAACAATAGCCACCGGGACCATCCAAATGGCCGAACTGGCAGTAGGATGCAGGCTGCCATCGAGCATCGGCTGCAGCAAGGCGGCAAAGGCGATATCGGTTAGCGCAAAACCGATCATGCCCAGAATAGCGTAGCTAAAACGCAGCCAGTGTGGCCGTACGTATTGCAACAGTCGTCGGTAAGTGTCACTCGCGGGTGACGTGGGGACCGCCACAGTCTTCTAGGGACTGTGAGACGTTGCTATCGACATGCGCGACAAACCCAACTGAGCCGCAGCGTCCATCGCAGTGACCACGGCCTGATGAGGAGTTTGTGCATCGGCGCGAATCGTTATTGGGATATCGCGTTGACCATCGGTTAAATCAAACAGCGCCTGGCGCAAGGTTTCGATATCGTCCCTGATGAGTTCAGTGTCATTGATGAAGAAACTGCCCGCGGCGTTGATAACCACTTCGTACTGTTCAGTGGGCACATCGACTGGATCATCCGATGCCTTGGGCAGCTGCAATGAGATCTCTGATTCTTTTTGAAAGGTGGTGGAGACCATAAAAAAAATTAGCAACAAAAACACCACGTCTATTAGCGGTGTCAGGTTGAGTTCCAGCTCTTCGGTTTGTTTACGACGAAACTTCATGCCGCGGCCTTACTACCGCGGCTTTGCCGTTTTTGCAACACGTCCACGAGCTTCAGAGATTCTTTTTCCATACCCATCACCAAGCCATCCACTTTACCGCGGAAATAGCGATAAAAGATCAGCGATGGTATGGCCACCATAAGCCCACCTGCGGTTGTGATCAACGCTTGCGAGATACCGCCCGCCAATTGCGCAGGGTTCCCCACTCCCACGGTGGTAATGGTGGTAAACACTTTAATCATGCCGATCACGGTGCCGAGTAAGCCGAGCAGCGGTGTAATCGCCGCGATCGTGCCCAAGGCATTGAGGTATCTTTCCAAGTCGTGCGCTACCTGACCACCGACCTCTTCGATCGATTCTTTCATAGCGTCGCGATCTTTGTGCCGATTCAACAAGCCCGCGGCAATTACCCGTCCTAACGGCGAAGATTGCTGGTACTCACGCACTTTATCTTCGGTAAGCTGCTTGGTGCTGGCCAATCGCCACACGTCCGCCACCAAATTCGTCGGCAATACTCGATTTTCACGCAGCATATGCAAGCGCTCCGCGATGATCGCCAACGCAATAACCGAACACGCAATAATAGGCAGCATTAGCCAGCCGCCAGCAGTCACAATTTGCCACACAGTACTTTTACCCTTCAACGAGTGGTGCCGAATTGAACACTTCATCGATTAATAAGAATGCCACAATCGACGGTTTTTGACCCAGTAACGATCAGGTGGACGTCGTAAGCCGTGGGGCCCGAAGTAGAACTGCACAGCCCCTTCTTGCCCGGTCACATACGATTCACTTCCCCCTATCTTATAGCGCAATAATACTTCATCGTGAGGAAAACCTGACCGGTTACGATGGCCAGCTGGTAACACGACGTGCACGGGACGCCACGCCGCCACGAATTCTTCGCTTGATGAGGTGCGACTGCCGTGATGCGGAGCGATCAGTAAAGTCAGCTGCCGATTCCACCCAAAGACGCCAGGTGAACCTGGTCGTACCTCTGTAAGTAATTGATTGTCAAACACTTCATCACTTGCAAGCCGTCTCAGCAGGCGGCGTTCACCGCGCTTTTCAATGTCGCCTGGAAACAACACGGTCGACTGCGCGTACTGGACGAGCAACACGCAGGACTCATCGTTGTCATCCACGTCCTCGCCGATCAGCTCGGCTTCGACATCGTGCTCTGCAGGATGCAGAAATGAAAATTCCACCCCGTCGAGTTGCCAATGCTGACCCACATAGCAACGCTGGACACGACCCGGTGCCACCACCGAATCGTCCAGCGCGCTGACACCGCCTAACCAGACTTGGGCATCGGGAAACACTGCGGCAAGCTCGTTGGCTCCGGCGGCGTGGTCAGCGTCGCTGTGGCTGATAACGATATGCGTCAGCCTGCGCCGTCCCAGCTGGTGTAGCGCCGGCAACACCGTGGCCTCCCAATGATCGCGCCCGCCTCCCATCGCATCCCCTGTATCTATTAACACCGCGTGATGTCGGGTTAGCACGACGCTTGCGTGACCTTGGCCAACGTCCAGCACGTGGACCTCCATACCGTACACGGCCCGAAAGCCCAAACTCCACACCAAAATCGGCGTGCACAGCGGCATTGAAAAGCGACGCAGCCCAAGCCCTGGCGGCCCACACATACACAGCACACCCGCCACGGCTGTGATCAGCACGAACGCTGTTGGAACAGTGACCGGTACACCTGAAAACGGCAAACTCGCACAGAGACTCAACCAGTGCTCCAATCCAGCAATGCACACACTCACCAGACGCAGACACTCACTGACCAACCAAGTCGCTTGCGGCGCAACAGCGCACAACACCACCACCAGGAGACTGAGAGGAACGACCACGATCGACACCAGCGGTACGGCCAGTAGATTTGCTAACGGCGAGACGATTGAGCCGGTGGAAAAAAACCATCCTGTAATCGGAATCAGACAAATACCCAAGAGTAGATGTAAGCGCCACGCGCCTAGCAGTGATAGCCCG
>CALFBL010000008.1 GCA_937951695.1 uncultured Granulosicoccaceae bacterium
GCAATACCAGCTGGCCGCGATGGATGGGATGTGTCGTACACAAGGCGTCACGATGACTCATGTAAAACCACACGGCGCCATGAACAATATGGCGTGCGACGATGAATCTATGGCCCATACGATTGTGTCTGCGATTCGCGATTACGACGATGCGCAAATTTTGCTGGCACCGGCGTGTTCGCAACTGGCCAGCGCCGGAGAGACGCTCGGTTTGCGCGTGGCGTTGGAAGTCTTCGCCGATCGAGCGTATCTGAACACCGGCAGCTTGGTGCCACGCAATCAACCCGGTGCTGTGTTGCAAACCGCAGCCGACTGCATCGAGCATGTGCGTCGCATGATTGCGGCCAAAGGGCTGGTCACGTTACACGGTGCGACTATCCCCACCGACTTTCACAGCGTCTGTGTGCACGGTGACAACGCGCATTCAGTCGATACCGCTCGTGCCCTAGCGGCGGCCTTGACTGACGATGGTCACGAGCTAATGACGCTACCACGATTGTTCGCTCACGCAATGCCATAGCAGGAGATTTTTTTTGGACTATGATCAATAAATAACCAATCTTTTTTTTGTGTCCAGAATTTGTCCACGAAGGATTTTTACGCATGCATCGTGTCATCCGAACAGCGCTTTTCACTTCCCTGCCCTGCTTGGCGTTATCGCTGAGTGGTTGCGACAACCCCTTTTCGAAAGAGACGGTGGAACACTCACAGGTCACGGTCGTTTCCAACACCACTCCCACTGCGTTTGACTCCAGCGCATTGTTGGATGAGTTAGAAAAAGAGATGGCTGCTGAATCGACTATGTCGGCCGTATACGGCGCCAGTGAAATCCCTTACCCGGTGTATCCAAACGGGCAGAAGTATCGCGTCGGTGGTGAGAACGGATTGAAGATCGTCGTCTTTCAAACAGACGATGATTTTAGTGAGGTAGATGCGTATTACAGCGAATTTAAAGAGAACGCTGGCATGTCTCGACTGCTCGCTATGCAGGATTATGTGCGTTATTCAAGTGCTGACACCGATGCCGACCCGTGGGCTACAGACAAGCCCGGCATAGTGATTCATCAATTCAATGATGAACTTGAGAGAAGAGCGGTCGGTGCGAGCTCGACAGCTCAAACCAACATTATCATGAGCTTCTAGCATCTGGTTTCTGATGAGATAAGCATTAAGCACGTTGCTCTGCTCTCTAATACCGAGCATCGATTCTCTAACATTGAAAAGCCCATGATGCCGTGCGCGACAAACGCTAGGGTCATGGGCTTTTTGTGTGTGAGTTATTGATACCGACCTAAAGTAAATCCACCAGGACCGCCACTGATTCGAGACAATCCCAGACGCCAATTGGACGATTCGCTACCGGATTGGCAACGCTTATTCAGCCAAGGCTTCCAGCAATGGCTGATCGTGTTCACTGTCCATCAAGGTTCCCAGCGACATGCCGAGCGCTGATGTAACTTTGCGCAGCAAAGCAATCGACATATTGCCCTGTCCTGATTCCAGCTGAGCCAAGTAGCGCTCGGATACGCTGGATACCTCTGCTAAACGGCGCCGGGACATACCCAACGAGTTGCGGCGTCGACGAACACGCAGGCCAACGACCTTTAAAAATGCCTCTGTGGACAAAGAGTCAAGAGTTCCTACCGTAGAACTGGGTGCAAATTGGTTTTGAGCTAACACGTCATGTATCCATTAAGCCATCTCGAGCAGGCAAAATACCATCAAAATAAACCGGATACCTGTCCAGTATGGCAATGTCACCATGTATGACAATTGATGCATGTTTTATGCTTTAAATTTCCCATTATCAAACTCTGATAGGTTGATTTAACAACGTTTTAGCAGAATCCATCGATAACTTCAGAATACGCAATATTTAACATTTTGAGACTTGATTCCATTTTCGATATCGCTTAAATCTACAGATAATCGATTGTTTCGTCGCTTAGTGAAATCTGAGAGTCTGATAGAAAACTGGATTAAATACGGTTAGTCGTCCAGCAACGACCGCGCTTTGGTCACGCTGTCTTTCTCAGCGACAATCGCGTCCGTGGCGATCAACGCTCGATGCCCTCGGGCTACCCGCAGTGCATACCAGCCAGCAATAAACAGCAGCAGGAAAGGTCCGAACCAGAGGATGTAGGTAGAGGGTTTCAGTTGCGGCTTGTAGAGCACATAGTCCCCGTAACGCGCCACCAAATAGTCATTGATTTCCGAACCGCTGCGACCGGCTTTGATCTGGTCACGGATCTCGTTACGCAAATCTCCGGCTAGATCGGCGTCGGAATCAGCCAGATTCTGATTTTGACATTTTAGGCATCGATACTCCTGCAGCAACGACTCATACAACACTTCCTGTTCGGGCGTATCAAAGCTCACCAGTTTCGAAGCGGCCTGTGCTGTGACAGTAAGTCCCAAGTACCCAGCAACCAAGAAAACCAGCAGGACCACATGATGAATCGCCCAACGCAATGGCCACGACTGTACGTATAACCTGTTCATTTCATTCATCCTACCCATGCTGCACGCCTTGTCTGTAATTGCCGTAGTGGCCCTGCGCAACGCGTCCGATTATCGCCATTCCAGATAGATGTAATTTAGAAGGTTCTTCATCAAAAAGCTTGTGAA
>CALFBL010000009.1 GCA_937951695.1 uncultured Granulosicoccaceae bacterium
ACCGCCAAGCCATTACCAGCGCCGGCACCGGCTGCATGGCCGCGCTGGATGCCGAGAAATATCTGGACGACCTGTCGACGGCGAGCTAATGGGCCTGACCCTCGAAATCAGAGACACACTGGACGATGTCTCGTGTGAACAGTGGAACGCGCTGAATACCCAAGGCAATCCGTTCGTACGCTATGAGTATTTGTACGGGATGGAGGCAACGCAGTGCCTCGGGGGCGAGAAAGGCTGGTACCCGCAGTATTTTCTACTGTGGAGCAAACCGGACGATGCAAAACCGGACGATGTCAATGAGAGGGATGAGGGTTTAGATTTTGGCGAACTCATCGCGGCTATGCCCGCCTACATCAAAACCCATTCCTACGGCGAATTCGTGTTCGATTGGGCCTGGGCCGACGCTTACCAACGCCACGGTGAGGACTATTACCCAAAAATGATTTGCGCAATCCCGTTCACCCCAGCGACTGGCCCTCGCCTGCTGGTGCGCGCCGATCAGCCGTTCGAGGCCACCGTGAATGTGTTGATAAAGACTGCTTGTCGGTACGCCGTTGATCGCAAGCTCAGCAGCGTTCACTGGCTCTTCACCAGCCCGCAGGATTGCAAAGCGCTGTGCGGTGACAGCGAACGGCTTGCCGATGGCCAATTGGCTGACTTAGGTGCGGCGATAGAGGTGCCGATACTCAGACGTATGGATTGCCAATATCATTGGCACAACAACGGCTATGAGTCGTTTGACGATTTTCTGAGCCGCTGCACCGCCAAACGTCGAAAAACCCTGCGCCGGGAGCGTCGCTACGTCAGCGATGCCGGGATTCGACTGGAACGTCGCAGCGGCGGCTCTCTATCGAATCAGGAATGGTCCTGGGTACACCAATTTTACGTCTCGACGTTCGAGGCCAAATGGGGCAACCCATCACTGACACAAGCTTTTTTCCAGCGAATGGGATCCACTTTTGGTTCGTCTACGCTGATTGTGTTCGCCTACGACCCGAACGATGATGTGCCCGATCAGCCAATAGCTTGTTCCGTAATGTTCCATGGCGGTGATTGTCTGTACGGAAGATTCTGGGGATGTCGTAAGGAACATCATTGTTTGCACTTTGAGACCTGTTATTACCAAGGTATAGAACATTGCATTGAGCACAGCATCACGCGATTTGAGCCGGGAGCGCAAGGAGAGCACAAGATTACCCGGGGATTTGTGCCCACATTGACTGAATCAGCCCACTATATCGCCCATACCGGTTTTCGGGCGGCAATCGGTGAATTTCTCGCAGAAGAACAAAAGCACGTCCGAGATCGGTGCAATGGTCTCTCGGATTTGTTACCTTTTAACGTCAAAGCGATTAATGTAGCTACCGATGCCAATCCCGTTCATAGCTCCTGATGACGAACATACGCCGTTCCCCGATGTGGGCGCGGCGCTCGTCGAGCCTAATGGGTTGTTAATGGCCGGTGGAAGCTTGAGTGAGCGCCGATTGGTGGACGCCTATTGCTGCGGGGTTTTCCCCTGGTATGAAGAAGGCGAACCGATCCTCTGGTGGTCGCCCAACCCGCGCTGCATTCTGGTGCCCAAAAAAATCAAGATCTCCCGCTCCCTGGCCAAAACGATTCGCAGCGCTCGTTATGAAGTCACCGAGAACCTTGCGTATCGGGAAGTCATGAAGCAATGCGGGGCGCCGCGGCAAGGCAGCACCGGCACGTGGGTGACCGATTCGATGATCAACGCTTACTGCAAATTAAATACCCGCGGCATCGCCAAGTCTTTCGAAGTTTGGGAAGGGCACCGCTTGGTCGGTGGGCTGTACGGGATAGTGGTGGGCGATGTGTTCGTTGGAGAATCCATGTTCTCACGAGAAAGCGACGCATCAAAAACGGCGTTGGTGCATCTGGTACGCACCGGGCGCTACAAAATCATCGACTGCCAGTTGGAGACGCCGCACCTGCAGCGCCTCGGTGCGGAATCCATTAGCCGGCGCGAGTACCTGACGCTACTCAAAGAACACGGCTTGCGACCCGATGAAATCTTGCCAGATGTATTCGGCAGCAGCGTTGGCTCTTCATCCACACAAGTGGTGTTTAACGGGTAGTGAGTCGCGCAGTCAATTTCACAACCCACTGATCACCTGCCGTCCTATGCCGGCAAGGCTAATTTCTCAACGCCACATCATCAAACACTAGCGTCGCGCTTTCGTCCAGCCGGCCCATAAAGAACACAAAATTGCTGATGCGCGTCATCAATGGTTGGCCCGCATGCTCTCCTAATAGCGCCTGTTCTCTGAATTCATCCAGAGGAATGCTGACCACCGACTCGCCGGAGTTCACCGTTCTGGAAACGCTCATGCGATTGTGCGGCGGCGGCCCCAGATCCGAATCGTCTACCCGGATATAAAGACGTAGCGATTCTGCTTGTGGATTGAAAACACGAAAACGCATATGAGCGTAGTTGGACCATTGAGGATTGACTTCTAGGAACGTTATCGAGGACCACGCGCGGTCGGCCTGAAATTGCACTTTTGCTGAACGTGTGGTGTTTGCCGGCCATACCGTATCGTTACGATCGATACTGAGTATTGCCGTTGAGCGGCGTAACCGGTGGGTAACACCCCACTGCTCGAAATCCGCCAGTGTGGGCATAGCGGGCTTGAACATGCCAGATACGACGAACATGGCGGTGGGTAGAACACTACCTATCAGTAACAGGCCCGCAACGGCGAAGGCTGCAACTCTGCGTAGCGCAGACGAGACCCACCCGATAGACAACGCGCCGCCAACGCACACACCCAGCAAATTTCTAACCAGATCTAATGGGCTGAACCCTCGCGCAATCAACCACTGGGCGCATTCAATGACCAGACCCAATAGAAGAATGCCCACACAGAGCGGTAGTGCACGCACGAAAGGATTTTGCACGCTGCGCTGCTTGAACCGAACGAGTGCAACAAACGTTATGAGCGAAAATGCCAACGTATGTGCGGCATTTTGAAACTCGTTGCCAACGATTGATTCGCTCGGTATTTCAACGACGAGCGATGTGGCGACAATGATCGCCATCGCTACTGCGATAACCATAAATTTTCAGATGGACCTTTCCTGCAGGGCGTGGATATACACCGAGCTTAAGATGAGATACCCGACGGGTGATGCGGCGGATTCAATACTTAAGCCAGCTTGGAAACTTCATCGATCAGACGCTCGATCTCTTCTTCACTGTTGTAGTAGTGAACCGAAGCCCTGACTAATTCGGTAAGACCTCGTTCCGGAAAATCGAGTCGGGCCGAATTCTCTACGCTCGCAGACACATTGATCGACTTCGAGCTCAGCCAAGATACAACCTCGGCGGCTGTCTGTCCTTCGACTGCGAACGTCACGATCGCGCACTTTTTCAAACCCAGATCGTGCACCGCCACCTGTGGCAAATTACTGAGTTGGGATCGCAGCGTTTCCGCCAGCCGCAAATTTCTCGTCGCTATGTTGGCTACGCCAACCTCTTTCGCATAACGCAGCGCCGACGCCAGACCGACCTTGCCCGCAAAGAACGTCTCGTAGGGTTCAAACCGTGAGGCTTTTGCATGCGGCGTGATTTCCATGGGCGCAACCCACTCGGCGCCTGACATGTCCACACCCGCAGGATTGGCCATCTGAGAGAAGGCTTTGTCACTGGCCCAAACCATCCCGGTGCCACGCGGGCCTCGAACAAACTTTCTGCCGGTAAACGACAACATGTCACAGCCCATACGCTCAACGTTTACCTCCAGTTGACCGACCGATTGACACGCGTCCACTTGATACAGAATTGATGAACCGCTAAGCAACGCACCGACCTCTTCCACCGGATTCACCAAGCCCCCTTGAGTGGGTACGTGAGTAACGGATACGAGTCGTGTGCGTTCATCGAGCATCGCCTCCAAAGCCGCCACATCCAACTGACCGTGTTCGTCGTTCGGTGCGATGTCGATCTCGACACCCTGGATCTCTTTGGCTCTGAGCAAACCCGCCATGTTGCTGGGGTACTCAGCCCGCGTAGTAATCACCCTGTCGCCGGGAGAGAAACGCAAGGCAGAGAAAGCCGCGTTCCACGCTCGTGTGGCCGACTCCACAAACGCCCAATTTTTTCGCTCACCGCCTAACAAATCACTGGCTGCCGCGTAAACACTGGCTAATTCATCCGCACGCGCATCAGCTACTTCGTAACCTCCACGCACGGCTTCGGCTTTCAAATAGTCGATAACGACGTCCGTCACCACCGCAGGCGGTAATGCAGATCCGGCATTATTAAAATGCGCAACGGAGTTGACACCGGGCGTATCGGCTCTGATTTTTTCAACGTCGATCATCGGCTACGATTCCAGTACACGTTACTGTTCAACTAGTGGTGTCGGATTTCATTGCTACGTGAGCCGGTATCGACTAAACGTGAGCGAGAATCGCCGCTGTCACAGACGACAGATCGGCATTGATGGTTTCGACATATTCACGGCCTGCAATAGCTGTGGCTGTGTCTTTCAAACCATGACCGGTCAAGGTGCAGGTCACCAAACTACCGGCTTTGATTTTGCCGCTTTTGATGTCGCGGATGGCACCGCACACGGATACGGCCGATGCCGGCTCACAGAACACGCCCTCTTTCGTAGCCAACAGTGATTGGCAGTGCAGTAGCTCCTCATCGGTAACTTCATCGAACCAGCCGCTGGATTCTTCAACCGCTGCGATGGCGAGATCCCAACTTTGCGGGTTGCCGATACGAATAGCGGTGGCAAGGGTCTCTGGGGATTCGACGGGTTTTTTGCGCATGAAGGGCGCAGCCCCTGCGGCTTGATAGCCGACCATCACCGGACGTGTGTCGGTCAATGGGTCGGCCAAGTATGGACAGTTTCCGTTACACAGCGTGCACGATTGGGTGTTACACCCAGATGCTTCTGAAAAACCGATCCAGTAGGCGGAGATGTTGCCAGCGTTGCCTACGGGGATGCAATGGTAGTCCGGTGCTCGTCCAAGAGATTCAACAATTTCTAGGGCTGCGGTTTTCTGCCCTTGCAGCCGATAAGGGTTAACAGAATTCACAATCTCTACCGGGGCTTCGGCGGCGACCGCTTTCACCAGACGCATGCCATCGTCAAAGTTGCCGCGAATTTGCAACACCACCGCCCCATGGGCGATGGCTTGGGCGAGTTTGCCCATCGGTATCTTGCCTTCGGGAATGAGCACAAACGCTGTCATTCCAGCACGCGCTGCATAAGCCGCGGCCGCCGCAGAGGTGTTACCGGTTGAGGCACACACAATCGCTTTGGCCCCTTTTTCAGCGGCTTTGGTAACCGCCATTGCCATACCGCGGTCTTTAAATGATGACGTTGGGTTGGTGCCGTCGAACTTGACGTACATGTCCACGTCTAGGCCGAATTCCTTGGGTAGGTTGTGCAGGCGAATCAGCGGCGTATCACCTTCGCACAGCGAGATCACGGGTGTGTTCTCGTCAACCGGTAAGCGGCTTCGATAGCGCTCAACAAGACCTTGATAGTGGGACGGCTTGGACATGCGATTACGAGCCCTTATAAAGTTTCAACACGCAATAACGTCACAGCCCTTGGCACCGAGGCCAAGGCTTCGACTTCGGCAATCGCCGCTCTCATCACAGCTTCGCGGACGCGATGGGAGAGCAACACAATGGGTAACAACGTGTCAGTAGATTCATCAGCAGCGTTCAACGCGTCCGGCTCTTGTTGCCGGATGGCTTCAAGGCTGATGTTGTGCCGAGCAAAAATACCGGCGATGGACGCCATCACACCCGACTTATCTTCAGCGGTAATGCGGCAGTAATAGCCGGTCTCGATGTCGTCAGCTGTTAGCACCGGTAGCTCGATGAGCGCGTTGGTTTGAAAACCCAGTGGCGGCAGGATATGCCCCACCGCACTACCGGGTGGTTTGCTGTCTTTCCTCCCGCTAAGCGCCCTGACCATGTCGGTGATATCGGCAACCGCTGCAGAGCCTGTGGGTTCAGACCCAGCACCGGGTCCGTAATACAGTGTCTGACCCAGCGCATCGCAATCCACCAGCACCGCATTCATCACACCATGCACATTCGCCAGCAATTGACGCTGCGGAATCAAGGTGGGGTGAACCCGCAGTTCGACGGCAGGACCCGCCTCAGTCTCGCGTCGACGGGCCACGCCAAGATGCTTTACCACGTAACCGAGCTCTTTGGCGTACACCACGTCTTCTTGCTGTATGGCTCGAATGCCTTCGATCAACAGCTCATCGAACTTTAATGGCATACCAAAGGCAATAGCGGCAAGAATGGCGAGTTTGTGGGCGGCATCGATGCCGTCAACATCAAAACTGGGATCCGCCTCGGCATACCCTAGCGCCTGCGCTTCATCCAACACGTCGTCAAAATCACGCCCCTGATCGCTCATGGCGGTGAGAATGAAGTTGCCGGTGCCATTGATGATGCCAACAACGCTTTGCACACGATTGGCTGCCAGCCCTTCGCGGATGGCCTTGATAACGGGAATGCCACCGGCGACCGCCGGTTCGAAGCCAAACATGACTTGGTATTTCTGTGCTGCGGCAAACAACGTATTGCCGTGCATGGCCACCAACGCCTTGTTGGCGGTAACCAGGTGCTTGCCGTGGGCCAGAGCGGTCAGGCTCAGATCCAGCGCGGGTTGCTCGCCCCCCATGACTTCACAGACGATGTCGATGTCGGGATTACTGACAATGCTGGCCGCGTTGTCGGTGATGCTCACGTTCAGTGCGTGTGAATCCACGACCCCCTGAGCTTTGGCCACATCGCGCACTGCGGCATGCGTTACCTCAATGTGTCGTCCGGTTCGGCGGGTGATCTCTTCGGCATTGCGGGACAAAATGGTGGCGATGCCCTGCCCCACGGTTCCGAATCCTAAAAGACCCACCTTAACTGAATTCAACACCTTCTCCCGACGGCCTGACGAAACGCTTAACTCACGTATTATACGTCTGCCGCCGGTGTGTCACCGGAGCAAACAGTATTGAAAACCGGATCAGGGCCTATGAAATTTCAGCTAGAGACCTCGGAACACAATTTGATCAGCCATTACGGCGCTGGATCGCTCGCTGTGAACGGTCGGGAATACCGCAGCAATTTGCTGATCACCCACGACGCGGTGTTGGAGAATTGGGTTGACGGCGAGATTACAGCGCTGACCGAGCAGAGCTTTCGCCCGTTATTCGAGCTACCCGAAGAGAGCCGACCGGAAATCGTGCTGCTCGGCACCGGTGAGAACCATGTGTTCCCGTCGATGGAGCTTCTGGTTACGCTGAAAAGGCGTGGCTTGACCGTTGAGGTGATGAACACGCGCGCGGCGTGTCGCACTTACAGCGTCCTAGTGAGCGAGTATCGCAGCGTGGCCGCCGCCCTGTTCCAGATTCCACCGTCCTCGCACGGCGACTGACACACCGGGGGTCCATCTCGACTGGCCGCGCCGTCCGTGGCTCGGGATTTAAAAAATAGGATGCCTTTGCGCTCACGGGTAAAGGACCAAAACCGAAGGCGCGAGAGCTTAGGCCATAAAAAGATTCTCAGCGGAGTAGCCGCTGCCTTCGAGAATACGACGCAGGCGTTTTAGAGCCTCCATCTGAATCTGGCGCACCCGCTCACGCGTCACCCCCAATTCCTGACCCACCTCTTCCAGCGTGGATTTTTCGTGTCCATGCAGACCAAAACGACGTACGAGCACTTCGCGCTGTTTGGTCTCCAGCTTTTGCAGCCAGTCGTTGATGTTCGAGTTCACGCTTTCGTCCTGCAGAATTTCTGAGGGATCGAGGTTGTTTTCATCTGGAATGATGTCGAGCAACGGCCGCTCACCGTCTTTGCCGATCGCCACATCCACTGACGTCACACGATCGCGCAGACCGAGCAAACGCTTCACATCAGCCACCGACCGTTCGCTCAATGCTGCGATATCTTCACAAGTCGGTTCCCGGTCGAGCGATTGTTGCAAGCGGCGCTCGGACTTGATGAGGACGTTCATTTCCTTCACAACGTGAATCGGCAAACGAATCGTTCGGGTCTGGTTCATTAGGCCGCGCTCGATGGTCTGGCGAATCCACCACGTAGCGTAAGTTGAGAAACGGAAGCCGCGCTCTGGGTCAAACTTTTCCACCGAGTGAATCAGGCCGAGGTTGCCTTCTTCAATTAGGTCGAGCAGTGCCAAGCCGCGATTCATATACCGTCGCGCAATCTTGACCACCAAACGCAAATTGCACTCGATCATTTTTGCCCGCGATTTCTCACAACCTTTTTGCGCAAGTCGGGTGTAATACTTCTCTTCATCGGCTGTGAGCAGTTCGGAGAATTCGATTTCTTTCAAATACAGTCGCGTCGCGTCCATCTCTTTGCGAGAGGCGTCGCGCAGCTTACTGGCTTTAATCTGTTCCTGCTCTGCGACCGGTTCTGATAACGAGTCATCTAACGCTGCGTCACCACCGTGGTTCACGGCGGCGGCTTTTGCTTGAGACCCAATCCCTGACCGATTCCAGGTCGAGCGTTCACTAATTGACATCGATATTTCCTCTTGTCGCTCCAGAGCAACCAAAATATTATTGTACAGTAATAAACTAACGTTTCTTCTTATTTTAAAACAAGTTACGTCAACTTACTCAACCAATTTACATAATAAGCAGTGTTTTTTTTGCGGCAAAAGTCCATCGCCACGTCGCTTTTTTGACTAGTTCGTCAGAAAATTCATCGGATTCAACGGGTTACCATTTTGGCGTACTTCAAATCGCAGAACGGACTCATTTCGCGCGTTCGAGCCGAGGCTCGCGATGACATCGCCCGCATTGACGACATCATCTTCAACGACGAATAATTGGTTAGCGTGCGAGTAGGTGGTCATCAATCCGTTGTCGTGTTGCAAGATAATAAGCTTGCCGTTTCCGCCAGATAACTCGCGGCCGGCGTAAGCCACCGTACCATTCGATGCCGCGTGAATTTGCTGACCCGGTACGCCAGCGATATCGATACCCTGCCCACCGGCTTCCGAAGGCGCAAAATCGCGTGCAACTTCACCCAGGGTCGGCCACACCCAAGCGCTGATGGAATTGCCGCTCGGAGCGCTCAACACACTATCAGGCGCATTCGCCGCGGCTAACTGCTGCTCGGACACCGCTGGCAGGGAGCTATAGCTGAGTCCATCGTCGAACTCATCGAGCACTACTTCTTCAATGGGCAAACGAGCGTTGCCGGTATTCTGCGCATTGGCCGGTATCTCACGATAAGACTCGGCAGCTTGCGCTGGGGAAACACTTTGCGTCGGATAGATCAACACGCTTTCGACCCGGTTGCCATTGGGTTGGACCGTTACCGGCGTTGACTTGATGGCCCCAGAAGCGACCGATTGGGAATTGATCGATTGGCCAGCGCCAAAGCGACTGGCTTGGGTGGTCTCTGCCCCATTTAGCTCGGCGGGCGCAGGGCCGTACTGACTGCGCGCAGCAACGGTATCAAACTGATGCACCACGACCCGATCGCCAGCGTTCATTCCAGCGCTCAAGTGCGGGTTCAGAGCCACCAACTGTTCAGGCTCTAGACGGTATCGAAACGCAACCGTCTCGAACGTATCACCCGGACGCGCAACGTAGGTGTTGGGCCCAAGCTCCAAACTCTGCAAACGCGTCTCGACGTCCGGAATCGACGCACAGCCGATCACCGCTATGGGAATAGCGGTGATGCAAAACAAAAAGCGCGTGTGAGATGAACGGTTCATCACATCCCTGACTGGATCGTCGAACTGGCTGCCCGCTATGGGCCGATAGGTCTAAGAGTGTAGTAGGCGATTCAAGACTTTCCAGAAAGAAAAGGCACGAATTTTACATCGTGCATTCTTTGCTCGTGGAAGCCCTCAAGGGTGCGAGTAATCAACAACAAGGACTGCGTTTCCAGGCGCGCCCCCACCGGCACCACCATGCGGCCACCGACACTGAGCTGCTCGTAGAGAGCCGCGGGTACACTGCGAGGGGCGGCTGTGACGATAATCCCGTCGAAAGGGCCGTTGCTAGCCCAGCCCCAACTGCCGTCGGTGTAACGGGTATGGATATTTCGATACTCGAGCGCTTTAAACCGCGAGCGGGCTCTATCCAGCAAATTCTTGATGCGTTCAACGGTGTACACGTTGTCTACTAGACGCGACAGCACGGCAGCCTGATAGCCCGACCCCGTACCCACTTCCAACACCCGCTCGCGCGGGCCATCGGCGAGCAACAGTTCCGTCATACGCGCCACCGCGTAGGGCTGGGAAATGGTCTGGCCCTGCCCGATCGGCAAGGAGGCGTCTTCATAGGCGCGTGTTGCCATAGCTTCATCGACAAAAAGATGTCTTGGCACCGAGGCCATGGTTTCAATCACGCGTTCATCGACGACACCTCGATCGCGCAGTCGATCAGCCATTCGATTACGCGTACGCTGTGAGGTCATGCCGACGCCGGCAATCGAGTGCGCCGTCAGAATCATTCGAAGTGCTCCAACCAGTCGCTCAAACTCGACATGGTGCCAAAACGTGTTAAATCGATCTGCAGTGGCGTAACCGACACAAAGCCTTCACTGACGGCGTTGAAATCCGTACCCGGACTGTCATCAGAGATGTCTCCGGCGGGCCCGATCCAAAACATGGCATCCCCTCGCGGGGTCGGTTCGCGGGTGGCTTTCTGCGAAGGGTGTCGCTTACCCAAACGCGTGGCGCGTACCCCCTGGATCTCTGAGCGCGGCACATCGGGTACATTGACGTTCAAAATAGTGTCCGCTGGCAAAGGCACTTTGTTCATCTGTTTAATCAAATCGGTGACGATCTGAGCGGCGGTTGCGTAGTGGCTGGGGTTGTGACTGGCCATGGACACCGCTATCGCTGGGTGCCCGAGATTGCGTCCTTCAACCGCTGCTGCTACTGTCCCTGAATACAACACATCGTCTCCCATGTTAGGCCCATCGTTGATGCCACTGACCACCATGTCCGGCTCCTCTTGCAATAGACCTCCCAGCGCAAGATGCACGCAGTCGGTCGGCGTACCCTCGACTGAATAGAGCGTCTCGCTGTGCTGATGGGTACTGATCGGGCGGCGCAAGGTTAAAGAATGACTGGCCGCGCTGCGATTTCGATCCGGCGCCACAATAACGGCCGTACCAACAGAGCTTAGTGCATCAAACAAGGCGATGATGCCGTGCGACAGATACCCGTCGTCGTTGGAAACTAGAATTCGCATGGACCTTACAGAACACAACCGATTGTTAACTGAACAGAGTAAATTTAGACCGCGCTGGTGGTTACGCAACCCGCATGTGCAAACCATTTACGCCAGTAAATTGGCGAACGTGCCCAACATTGACACTCTGCGCGAACGATTGGAGCTCGCCGATGGAGATTTTCTTGATCTGAATTGGTCAAAGAAAACCGCAGGACCGATCATTTGCTTGTTTCATGGTCTGGCTGGCTGCGTAGACAGTGCCTACGCGCGACGCGCGATCTATGCGCTGGAAACCAACGGATATCGCCCGGTGTTTATGCACCACCGAGGCTGCAGTGGGGAACCGAATCGATTGGCGAAGTCGTACCACTCCGGTCATACCGAAGACATTACGACGATGATCGCAACTGTGCGTCAGCGCTACCCGGCTGAACGCGTCGGGGCCGTGGGCTATTCGCTGGGAGCAAACGCTTTACTCAAATATTTGGGAGAACGCGGTAAGAACAGCGCTCTGGATGCAGCTGTGGCGGTGTGCCCTCCGCTGGTGTTATCGACCTGTGCCGATACGATAAACACAGGTTTTGCCCGCCTGTATCAGCGCTATCTACTAGCGTTGATGCATAAGCAATACGTGGCAAAACAACGCGCCTATCCGGAATTGAATCTAGCCGATTTACCCAGGGGTTTGACCAACTTTTGGCGCTTCGACGATGCAGTAACTGCACCGTTGCACGGTTTTAAGAATGTGCACGATTATTATGATCAATGCAGTGGACGAGCCTTTGTACCCGATATAAAAACCCCGACGCATATTTTGTACGCATTGAATGACCCCTTTTTTTCCCCGTCAGTTCTGCCCACAGCCGATGAGTTACCTGATTGTGTGCAGTTGCATACACCGCAGCACGGTGGTCATGTCGGATTTTTAGAACACCCTGCGCCAGCAAAGTATATGCATTGGTTGGATCGGCGCACGGTGGAATGGTTAAAACCGTTGCTAAGTGCTCAATGAAAACATCACACTTTAGATCGTCGCACGCAAACGAATCACCATTTTCCCAATCAGCGCGCCACCTTACCGTGAGCGGTGCGTCTGGATGATCAATAGACCGATAGGGATCGAACATAAAAAAGGCGCCAGTGTAAACTGGCGCCTTCTCTTCTCGTTCATAACCGGTCGCATGACAACCGGTTAGGAGTCGACCGGAGCTACTTCTTCTCAGATGGCTTGGGCTTTCTGCGCAGAGTGAGCCCAATGAACGCCAGCGCTGCCAGTAATGGCATGAACGGGTTCTTGGTGTCACCGCCATCAACCGAACAACCTGAACCTGCCAGACCGGTCAAAACAACCCCATCGGGACCGGCTGCGGCAACCTCTCCCGAAGCTGGATCAGCCGCGGAGGCTTCGAACACATCGGCTTCACCGTTCTGGTCAGCATCAGGCAAGTCCGAACCCGTCAAACGCGATCCATCAACGGTTAAGGGGATGAAGCCTCGACCTTGTGGATCATCATCGAATGCATCAACGATGCCATCTCCGTCTGAGTCGATCAAGTCTACAAAGTCGGCATCGGCGAAGTCATCAATACCGTCGCCATCCGCATCGCCACCACCGGTGACATCAACATCGATCGAATCGGGGATACCGTCACCATCGCTGTCAGTGAAGGCGTCTACGATGCCATCGCCGTTCTCGTCAGTGCCACCGGCTTCAACAAGATCCAGCAAACCATCACCATCGCTGTCCAAGTCAAGATGACTGTCACTGTCATCGTTGTCAGGATCGAGCGCTGTGTTGATGCTGTAGTTTTCGGCCATGCCGTCACCGTCCAGATCCGTCAAGTCATCCAACTGGCCATCGCCGTCAACGTCAGCACCTGGGCCTGAGGTTTCCCAGGTATCAGGCAGTCCGTCGTTGTCGCTGTCCACATCGAGTCTATCGGGGATACCGTCGTCGTCAAAGTCACCGTTATCCAGTGGTACCAGAGCCGCGACATCATCAAGACCATCACCGTTGGCGTCAACGAAGCCGTCCACAACACCGTCACCATCCAGATCGGCACCACCCGCTTCAAACGTATCGCTTAAACCGTCGTTGTCACTGTCTTGATCAAGATAGTCGGGGATACCGTCATTGTCTGAATCAAACGGTGATTCAGGGTTTGCTCCAACTTCTTGAGCGTCAGGAATTCCGTCGTTATCTGAATCAAGATCCTGGTAATCCGGGATACCATCGCCGTCGCTGTCGCCGGTGCTTTCAAGCGCATCGGGGATACCATCGCCGTCGCTATCGAGCACCACGGGTGGTTCAACCGGTGTGGGTGCTTCAAGAAAATCAGCCACTCCGTTGTTGTCCAAGTCCGCAGGGTTCGCAGGGTCACTGCCCGCTTCCTCATCATCGCTCACCCCGTCGTTGTCGGAATCCACATCCAGAAAATCGGGGATGCCATCGCCGTCGGTATCCAACGGTGCCGTTGGATCACTGCCAACTTCCAGGTTATCTGGGATGGCGTCACCGTCTGAATCAGGATCCAGAAAGTCTGGGATACCATCGCCATCCGTGTCGACCGGTAGGCCGGACCCATCAACGCCAACTTCTAACATGTCGGGTATGCCATCGCCATCGGAATCAAGATCCAGAAAGTCTGGGATACCATCGCCGTCGGTGTCCACAGGATTCGCTGGGTCGCTGCCCGCCTCCAACGCATCGGGGATACCGTCGTTATCGGAATCGGTATCCAGAAAATCTGGAATACCATCGCCGTCGGTGTCCGTTGGGTTAGCTGGATCGCTGCCCGCTTCTAGCGCATCCGGAATACCGTCGTTATCAGAATCAAGTTCTAAGAAGTCCGGGATACCGTCGCCGTCAGTGTCGATTGGGTTAGCTGGGTCGCTGCCCGCTTCCAGTGAATCGGCAATACCGTCGCCGTCAGAATCGGTATCCAGGTAATCCGGGATACCATCACCGTCGGTATCTGTTGGATTTGCTGGATCCGCACCCACTTCTAGCGCATCGGGGATGCCATCGTTATCCGAATCGGAATCCAGGTAATCGGGGATTCCGTCGCCATCGGTGTCACCGGTGCCCTCTAAAGAATCGGCAATGCCATTACCGTCTGAATCTACATCCAGATAGTTAGGAATACCATCTGCGTCGGTGTCGACAGGCGCTGCCGGATCCGCCCCAACTTCCACCGCATCAGGAATACCGTCGTTATCAGAATCAAGTTCTAAGAAGTCCGGGATACCGTCGCCGTCAGTGTCGATTGGGTTAGCTGGGTCGCTGCCCGCTTCCAGTGAATCGGCAATGCCATCGCCGTCAGAATCGGTATCCAGGTAATCCGGGATGCCATCGCCGTCGGTGTCTGTTGGATTCGCTGGATCCGCACCCACTTCTAACGCATCGGGGATGCCATCACCGTCTGAATCAGTATCCAGATAGTCAGGAGTACCATCGCCGTCTGTATCCACAGGATTGGCTGGATCCGCGCCCACTTCTAACGCATCGGGAATGCCATTACCGTCTGAATCTACATCCAGATAGTCAGGAATACCATCTGCGTCGGTGTCAACAGGCGCTGCCGGATCCGCCCCAACTTCATCCGCATCTGGAATACCGTCGTTGTCAGAATCAAGTTCCAGATAGTCTGGAATACCATCACCGTCGGTGTCGATTGGGATAGCTGGGTCGCTGCCCGCTTCCAATGAATC
>CALFBL010000010.1 GCA_937951695.1 uncultured Granulosicoccaceae bacterium
ATACTCACCAATGAAGCATCACACATAATTCGGCGGGCGACAGTATCCCCGACAGATCCTACACCTTCTATCCAAGGTACCGTTGATGGAAAATGTGGGGTGTCCACTGACGGTAAATCAATTACCTGTGTGGGATTTACAGTTGCTGCGGAGTTAACGAGATCAGACGCATCGACGTGGAGCACGACCTGATATCGATCTGCTCGGCTGACATCGGAGCCAGCATGATGCAGTGATCGCTCAGCCATCAGCACCATCGCATCGGCACGTCGTTGAATTGCTGTGGGGGTATCGTCTTCTGCGCTTGAGTCAATATTCGTTGTC
Organism: uncultured Granulosicoccaceae bacterium; assembly: GCA_937951695.1. Taxonomy (GTDB): domain Bacteria; phylum Pseudomonadota; class Gammaproteobacteria; order Granulosicoccales; family Granulosicoccaceae; genus Granulosicoccus. The sequence goes on from CALFBL010000010.1 coordinate 325, forward strand.
TCACCCTCATGCGATGCCATTGATTCATATAATTCATTGGCACAATGTTCCAGACTCTTTAAAACAGTTTGCGCTTGTTCTGGCGGTAGTCGCACGCGTATTTGGACGCTGCCATCGTTTAAGTCCTGCCACGTAACAGAACGACTATTAAATTGTTGCTCAGCTCGCAGATCGGCGACAGATCGCCCAGTATCGGGATCGATTGTTTCGTTCTCGTGCTGTGGCCATCTGAATTCTCTGCAGATACGCACCACATCACTGACGGAGGCATCGCGAGCAACATGGGCCAATTTCTCTTCATTTTCCACATCTGCAACACGGGTCAGCTCTTGAATTTTCGACCAACTAAGCTCCCCACCGCTAAACAACATGCGAATAAGTGGCAATTTTTTTAATGCGCGACCGACTCTCAAGAATTCATAGGCGCTCGATTTGGCTATACCTAAATTCACGTTGGCCCAATCGGCACAGTTTCTTGCACCACTTTGCTCCCAGCCTTTCTGTTCATCGAATAACGCCAATAGCGCAATTAGCTCAGAACGATAAACATCGACTTCAGCACTCAATTTTATCAGCCTTGTGTGCAGTTCCAGACCAGATATTTTTGGTATTGAATCCGATTCCGCGGGATCAGATTTATCGGCCTTCATTTGTTGAACGCGCTTAGCCGCTTCTATACAAGCCATGCCAAGGGCCACGCTGCGACCAAATTGGTGGGCGTCGTTGATGAAGTCGCTGGCGAGCGGTTGGGATGAGCCCTCAGGTTGATGCCGCCGATTAGCATCGGCAATATTAGCATCGTGTTTACCCACTGAAAATCGACTCGTGTCTGAGCGATCGTGTGCTTCATTAGCTGCAAAGGTTTCTGTCAAATCCATCGATTTTCACCTGTGATTGTGTCGTATTGTCGTTAAGAAGTTTGATCCAAAAATCTATATTTCTCAAACATCTTATTTTACCATTTCAAAACATTTCTATCAAATAAATGCGCAAAAATAGTCGCGATAAAATGACGCTCAAACGGGTTTACGATCGCGTTAATTCAAACGTCTTTACACAACAAATTACTAATTCCGAACGATTCGAAAATCGGTACGGACACAAAAAACCAACTCAACAAACCCGCGCGATGTTACGTGCTTCGTTGACAACGATCGCACTCGCACTCATCTAGCAATCTCATCGCCAAAGCCGGAGATTGTGTTTTTAATACTCTGACTCTGGGCAGCTCACCTTGCATCAGTGCAAGATCCTGTTTCAAACTCATGATAAACGGATACCATTCCCGCGCCAGAGGGCTTTTCCATTTCCACAAACAGATCTCAATCGCTCGTACGACCGTCTCGTTGGGCATGTGGCAATCCAAGTCACGTATATCGCCCAGTACAGTTCGGTCACCAAAAAACGGCTCGCCAAAATACGGCGCTATCGCATGAAAAGCTTCTGGGACGCCGTGCCGTTTTAGCGCTTGCGTCCAGTCGTTAGCGCGATCGGTGCTGGTGTGGGTCGACACAACGATGTCCAGCAATAAGCGATCGGTATAAGGCAGCCCCGTGGGATTGAGCAAATAGTCACTGATTTGCTCTCTGCCGGTCCACGGTGCGAGAAAAAGTTGTCTCGGACAATAATCGTTCGCATAGAAATTGTCCCATAGGACAACACGATGTCCAAGTGAGTCTCCCGCCACAGCTGCCGACTTGCTTCCTGGCGCACTTCCCGCCGCAATCCCCGCCGCACTTCCCGGCGCACTTCCCGCCGCACTTCCTGGCGCACTTTTCGGCCTCCCGACTAGTTTGACAGCGTTCCGGGCGCAACTCATCCTAGCCAGATCTTCCGCGGTCACCGCGCTCGCAACAATCGCATTGCCGCACAGCAATACGATAGATTGAATAGATAGCTCAGCAAAGAAATTTTCAAGGTAGTTATTGTTGTTTTCGATATCAGCTGCATAGACTCGTGGCACCGTCCACACCGGTTGACCTAAGTTTTGCGACAACCGATTTACAACGCGTGCGTGGGAAGTTCCTTCGCTGATGCCCGTGTCGACAGAACAGCCTGCCTCAATGTCATCCCACAAGACCAGAATATGATTGGCGCCGTCCTCAATAAAGGCATTCGCCTTTTCCTGCAGACGATCAAAATCGCTCGAAATCTGGCCTTGTTCATCAAAGTTAAAATCCAGACCTGGAGCAATTCCTGCGACAACGGCGACTTTTGAATCGTTGGCTAAGCGACAGAACTGCGCGAACGACTCGCGCCACGGCAGTTTGTAAGGCTCGCGCCATTGCAGCCGGTGCTGGGCATCTTCCTTGGGTGCATAGCAGTAAGTGTTCAAATTTTGTGCAGACAAAAATTGGACAAGTTCAGCGCGTTCCGTCCATGAGAGTAACCGGCCGTAGTAGCCTTCGAGGTAGCCACATATTGAGTCGGTCGAGAGTGGGTCAAGCTTGCTGTTCACGATATCGTTGGTTGCCTGAATGGTTGGACTGGCATAAATCGGTCTTTGGTGTTTTTGTCATTGGTACAGCCGAGCGATATTAGCGGTTTAGCGTTGCAGATTCCTACTATATACTCGCTAAAACTGGAGCGTTGTGATGAATCAAAGTAAGCCGTCATTGGCTGTATATGCCGACTGGCGAATGCTAAGAATCTTGTTGCTTGGTGTTATCAGTGGGTTTCCTTGGATTATTATAGGAACCGCGCTCACGCTGTGGCTAGAAGAAGGCGGATTGAGTCGGAGCACCATTGGCTTTGCCGGACTAATATTTGGCGTCTATGCCATCAATTTCTGGTGGGCTCCGTTGGTCGATCGCATTCGCATACCGTATCTCACCGACGATATAGGACATCGCAAATCGTGGATCTTCTTGTTACAAGGCATCATGCTGTTCTGCCTGATTCTTTGGACTCAATTAGACCCGACAGAAAGCCTTGCAGTGGTCGTAGCGATTGGCTTGATCATCGCCATTTGTTCGGCTACGCAAGACATCACTATCGATGCTTTGCGTATCGAACAAATTCCGGCACAGGAAAAGGCTTCCGTCGCTGCCGGGGCAGCGATCGCGGTTGTCGGTTGGTGGACGGGCTACAAACTCGGTGGTGCCATCATGCTGTTCACCGCAGACAAACTGGAATCGATGGGTTATGCCAACTACTGGCAAATGACGTTCATCGTCTTAATGATTCTGATCGTATCGCTCAATTGGATTCTCATGTTCGTGCCAGAGGTATCTGATGCCATCAGGCGTGAAGAGCAGCGTGCAGCGCAGCAGCGGGTTGCAAGAGCCATCGGCTCCAAAGTAAAAGACGAGAGTGACACCACGAGTAATAGCCTAGGAAGTCAAACTCAAGGAGCCCTGCAAGGCAGCCCTATGTACACGGCTGTGGTGCAAGCTGTCGCGTGGTTTTACAGCACCTACGTCAATCCACTGATCAGCTTCTTTAGAAAGAACGGTTGGCAGATCGGTTTGGCAATTCTGGCCTTTGTGTTCCTGTTTAAAATTGGTGAAGCCTTCATGGGCAAAATGTCGTTGGTTTTTTATAAGGAGCTGGGCTTTTCAAAATCCGACATCGCCATCTATTCCAAATCTTTGGGTTGGATAACCACAGTGGTGTTCACCCTACTGGGAGGTTGGTTCGCGTTTCGGGCTGGTGTGGTTAGAGCCTTGTTCATTGCCGGCATCGCTATGGCAAGTACCAATTTGATGTTCTCGTGGTTGGCCTGGGCCGGGCCTTCGAAAGGTTTGTTCGCACTGGCTGTCGTGGTCGATGACATCGCGGCCGCCTTCGCAACCGTTGCGTTCGTTACGTTCATATCTTTGTTGGTCGATCGCACCTATACGGCCACGCAATACGCCCTGCTTGCCTCTATAGCGACCTTTGGCCGCACCACCATGGCAGCCTTCTCTGGGAAAATGGTCGATGGTCTGGATGGCGACTGGGGATTGTTTTTCATCTTGACCACCCTAATGGTCGTGCCGTCGTTAATCGTACTGTGGTTTATTCGCAAAAAATTGAATTTATCAGACGAAAAAGCGGTGATTGGCGGGAGTCGCAGCTAGGTCAATCCGCTGTGCTGGTTGTCTCGACCTACCCGTGCCAGCCACCATTTTTTTGCATCAAAATTTGGGCAGGTTTTTTCAGTGGAATCGAAATCACAGTGGCCAACGACCTCGGCCGAGGGGTAGCGGCGAGTCCACTCAGCTAGCACTGTTTCTAGTGCCTGGAACTGAAGGTCTGTGAATGCTGTCCTGCCAATCAGACATACACCAAGCGATATTTCGTTGTGTCCGTACACGTGCGCCCCGATCCAGTAGTCGGGTCGGCCTTGTTCAATCACACCCTCGCGATTGATGACACGGTGATAACCCACACCATGCCATCCAAACCCTAGATGCATCGAATGAATATCACGAGCGGTTATTGATTCATCGTCAGGGGTGTCGGAGCAATGCACTACCAGATATCGGATGTTCTCAGGTTCGAGCATGATTCAATGTTTCGCCTCAGACCCGATGCAATGCACTGATCTTGTTTTGTGTCTCAATTTGTGATGCGCCTAAGTGTGTAGCCCTAGTGTGTGTAGCCATGTCATGGTTCTGCATCCCGACCGTCAGAGCATGTTACGCTCATTACTGCACACGTGGTAACTGTACGGCCGATCGATGATGGTAATTTAATTGAACACAGCCAGAATTTCTATTTCTACTTGCCCGGTAAAACGGAAGCCAAACTACCACTGCGAAGCCACTAGTGAGTTACTGTTTGGGGAACCGGTATACCTATTAGAGCGTGGTGTGGAGTGGTGCAAAATACGGGTTGTACATGACGGCTACGAGGGCTATATCGAGACCGAAAGTTGCGATTTTAGCCCCCCGACGGCAACTCATTGGGTGAAAACCCGGGCGACGCTGATATTTGAGGAACCCGATATAAAAACGAAAGTGCTTCAACGGGTATTGTTTGGAAGTGAGCTGAGCGTTACCGAAGCAGCGGTGAGAGAAGAACAAGCGAATAACGCTTTTCTCAAACTTCAGGGTGAGGGCTATGTTTGGGCTGATCACTGCTCTAAAATCGGCGCAGCGCTAAATTCAACCATGATCGACCTAGCTCAAAACATTTACCTTCAGGCACCCTATTTATGGGGGGGCAGAAGTAGCGATGGCTGCGACTGCTCAGGACTGGTTCAGATGTTGGCGATGGCCACTGGTGTCAGCTTGCCGCGCGACAGCGGCGATCAGGAAAGGGCATTGACACTAAGTATGGAGTACGAACAACGTGCCGCTGAAGATTTAGTGTACTGGCCGGGACATGTTGGCGTATTAAAATCACCCGAGCTACTACTGCATTCCACGGCGCATTCGTTGCAGTGTTGTATCGAGCCCTTGAGTGACGTCGAATTGCGTGCAGGATCGCCAACATCGGTAAAGCGGATTAGCCACATTGGTAGTGACTAATCCGCTTGTCATACAGCTTAAAATAGCTTTGCGGCTGAGCATAATCAGGCGCTCAACGTTAGTTCAGTCCGCGCGCGCCATTCGCCCAGCCCGGATAAAACAGAACAGAAAAAGCGAAAACAAACTGATTATTGACGCACTACCACCAAACAACCCACCATCTGAGCTACTACGTTCACTCGTTGCTACTTGAACATCGGAGACTACAGCTTCTGCTTTCTCACCGCTGTCAGCAGATTCTACGTCTGACTCGTCATTGGCAGTAGAATCAACCATTGGATTGTTGTCTGTTGAATCATCAAAAACGGAATTGTCAGCTGCTAGTTCATCCGTTTTTGCATTATCTGTATCGTCTGCGTTGCCCGACTCTGAAGTGTCAGGCTCGATCACCGGAGCGAGAAAATCGTTCGTACCATCCGTGACTACCGGGCCATGATCTGTTGGGACAAAGTTCGGATCACTGGTGATCACAAATTTATCGAACGCTAAGCCGTCTTCTCGCATCCAAAAATTAACCATATTCACACCAGCATCAACAACATTCAATGACGCGATAGGATCACTCGGCGTGTGGCGTGACCAAGTCCATTCAGCCGGAAATTGATCTATGCGGTACGCAGTGCTGGCGATGGTTCCGTTCAGACCAATCTGAATACTGTCACTGGTGCCAACACCTGCGTTGTTTGTGTCTCCCAATCCGCGAACCCAGATATAATGCTTGCCAGGGGAATTGAAGTACACCATATAGCTCAGCATAGGCGTGTTGTTAGCGGAATCTGCCAGCGCACCCTCATCCGGTGTTGTGATCATCGCATCATTATTACTCGAATCCCCCAGTGCAACGTGCGTCCACTGATGACTTGATGTCTTAGTACTGACATCGAAGTATTCCGCTTCCATTGAAATCAAGGTAGCGCGATTAGGGGTGCCAGAACCGGGTAATGGTGTGGGGGACGGTTGTGGAACGGGCTCAGGTTGTGGAGCTGGCTCAGGTTGTGGAGCGGGCTCAGGTTGTGGAGCGGATTCTGGCTCAGTCCTAGCCGGCGGATTGTTGTCCACTAATAAAGATCGAACGGTATTCGTTGCCTTCTGGGCGATCGGCGCACCGCCGCCAGCGACAATCAAACGACCATCGACGATTCTCGCGATGGGTGCCACTAAGTCATCTGCTAGCGTTTTGAAGGTACTCCACTTATTCGATCGCGGGTTGTACTTCCACACTTTGTTCTTCGCGTTCTCACCACCCACCGTGTAGATTTCATTCTTATAAACAAATGTACCTGGCTCAGAATGGGAGTTCTTGTTTGGCATCCCGGCTTTCTGCGACCATTTGTTGGTACTGGGGTTAAAAGCGTGTACCAGCGGCGTGTCTTGCGTGTTCTTGCCTGGGCAATTATCGTGACCATACTGACCACCCATCGCGTAGATAACGCCACCGACAACCGCGGTAGAAAAGTGGTTGCGCGGACTAGGCATGGCGACGCTGTTCTTCCAGCCTGCACCCGTTGCGTTCAAATCTAAAACATAATGATGAGCAACATCGCAACGTGCGTTGGCGTCGAGACCACCGAACCAATGAATTTTATTGTTGACCAGGGCCGCGCCACCTGCGGCAACAGGTCTCGGCATATCGGGCCCACGGCGCCATTTACGGTTGTTTAGATTGAAGATCCAGATTTTTTTGGACACACGACCGGGGTGTCTACCAACACGGCCACCAATGAGCCAAACATCAGCACCCACTCGGACAACACCGTTGTGAGTCATCGCTGTGTCATTCATCACAGTCGTTGAACCGATGATGCTCCACTGCCGGGTTGCCGCATCGTACTTTTCGATAGAATCGGCAATTGCAAGGCCAGGCTTAAAGCCGTTGAAGACATAGATATCATCACGGTATTCCACCGTGGTGGCCTCAACCCGAGACACCTTCAT
>CALFBL010000011.1 GCA_937951695.1 uncultured Granulosicoccaceae bacterium
AAGAGCGGTTTGCAGGAAAGTTGTCGAATTACCATCGAGACCCTTCTGGCGGGCTGGGGTGTTTTACACCCGACAGTTTTCCTGTGTTTGATCGGTTTAGGGAGAACGTTACGATTATCGCCGACAGTAATCACGGTTACAAAATGCTTGGCGTGGGGCGTTTGGTCGCAGATGAAATTATGGGTGAAGAGCAGGATTTACTGAAACCGTTTCGATTTAAACGGTTCCAGACCGGTGAGTTACACCCCACCTCAAGCAGCCCTTTTCCATGGAGTTAATCGACGTCTAGGAAAGAAAAGGATCACAGTCGGCGTTGATGGTTGGTTAAACAACGTAGTGGGAATCATAGGTGGTTTTTTAGTCGGGTCGCAAAGGGGTTTGGTTTGAAGACTCGTTTGCAGAATTAAAATTTAAAACGGAGAGAACAGATATGGGTCAGCGGGATATAGAAGCCTTTGTAGATGCTGAAGGCCGAGACGCAATGGTGAAGCAGGTACGTGCCAAAATTGATGAGCTTGGTGTCGAGTATTTGTACCTACAATTCGTTTCAATAACCGGCCGAATATGCGGAAAAGGGATACCTGCTGATCATTGGGAATCGATCGCTGAAAAAGGATTTCAGTTGGTTTACGGCGCCACCATCAATTTATTTACTAACCGCCACGGCGACTACATGGGGTATGGTCCGGAAGCGGCCGAACTGGTGGGCATTCCAGAGCCTGAAACGTTTTGTCAGTTACCGTGGGATAAACGCGTAGCACGCGTGTTTTGCACGCTGTTCAGAAACCGGGAAGAACGGGAAGAGCCGGGTGCATTTTTAACCTCGGATTGTCGTGGCAACCTGCGCCGTATTCACGAAGATTTTCAGTCTAGGCACGGTCTGCACTTACGCTCTGGTCTTGAACCGGAGATGATGTGGCTGAAAAAAGACGAAAACGGTAAGCCCAATGGAGGATTCTCCGAACCGTACTGCTATCACATCGATCAATTCGAAAGCTTGCGACCTGTCTACATGAAGGTGCTGCAGTACTCTAGGGCAATGGGGCTCGACATGATTCAGGGGGATCACGAAGATGCTCCTGGCCAATTGGAGTTGAATTACACCTACGATGATTGCTTGCGTACAGCGGATCGACTCACCACCTACCGACAGATCTGCGCGCAAGTGGCTCGAGAATTTGATCTGATCGCCTGCTTCATGACCAAACCCTTTATGGGAGTGTCCGCCAGTGGTTGTCACCACAACATATCGTTGTGGGAAGGCGGCTCCGATGGCGATAAAACATTAGGCCAAGAGGTTCGAGCTGCATTGGATGAAGTGTTTACCTATCGCTCAGGCGGCAAAAACACCTTTATGCCGGAGAGCGATGATCCACAGATGCCCGGCATCATTGGTCAGCACGCCATTGGCGGTATGGTAAAGCACCTGGATGCATTGACCGTCATCGGCTGTTCTACCGTGAATTCCTATCGACGTCTTTGGGATACCGGTTTTTGGGCACCTGTATTCAAAGATTGGGGTTTCCAAAACCGAACGACGGGTTTGAGAATTTCGGCGCCCGGTCGGTTTGAATTTCGCTCGGTTGATTCGATGGTGAATCCATATTTGATGGCGTCAGGTTTGCTCACGACGATGGATGACGGTTTAACCAACAAAATTCCCTGTGGTGAGCCAGAAGAGCGCAATATTTATGCGGCTATTGAAGAAGGTAAGCAAGTAGAGAAGTTACCGATGTCATTAGGTGATGCGTTGAAAGCATTGGCCGCAGATGATGTCGTCCGGGCAGCGATGCCCGGAGAAATGTATCGACTGTTTGATGAGTACAAAACCGATGAATGGGAAAGGTTTATGCACACCACCACCGACTGGGACGCGGAAACCTATATGGATTACTTACCGTAAAGGTTTAGAGATACCTGTTTGCATTCAGTGGCCGAATGAAACAAGCCACTGACAACTTTTAACGAATATCGTTATCTTTTTAGAGGGTAGTTTATGTGTGGCATTGCGGGTTTGATACATCGGGGAAAACGCTCTTCGGTGGGATCAGAGATGACGTCGATGCTTCAGGCCTTGAAGCATCGAGGGCCGGATTCGACCGGGTTTGCTGTTTATGGGGAGCCCAAGCCGGGTGACTACATAATGCGGGTGAAGGTTGCCGAGCGCGAGTTCATGGACAAAGGTCACGGTGTGCAAGCGATTCTGGATTCACGAATAGAAAACCTGGAATCAGTATTAGCGCTTCACAAAGCGGAAGTGCGTGCCAAAGAGACAGTTACCCCCTATGCATTACGCTACGTGCTTGGGCACGATGGGGACACTGAGGATATGGCTCGTCACATCGAAGAGTTGGAAGGGATTGAAATTCTCTCGATGGGTAATGGGCTGGAATTGATCAAAGATTTGGGGGACGCAGCAGAAGTGTCCGAAACCTATAACCTCGGAACCTTCGATGGTACCCATGCGATCGGTCACACCCGAATGGCGACTGAATCAGACGTTGATATTCGTTCGGCCCATCCTTACTGGGCTTTCCCGTATAACGATGTGTCGGTTGTGCACAACGGACAAATCACCAACTACTGGATCAAGCGACGCCAGATGGAGCACAAGGGCCATCGGTTCATGTCCAATTGCGATTCTGAGCTACTGGCGGTGTACACCGCAGATAACCTTGCAAACGGGATTTCCCTCGAAGACAGTCTGCGCCAGTCGATAGAAGACATCGATGGCGTGTTTACCTATCTGGTTGCCACGAAAGATCAGCTCGGTATGGCAAAAGACACCATGGCTGCGAAACCGCTGGTGTTGTATGAAAGTGATGATCTGATTGTGATGGCTTCGGAAGAGGTGGCTATACGAGCGATTTTGCCGCATGAAATAGACACAACAGATCCCTATGACGAGGAGGTGCGCGTATGGCAGGCGTAAGTGATGCAGAACTGAAGGCGATGAGTCAGGAGGATCGCGCAGCGGCCCTTGGCATGACGACTGAGCAATTGACCGGTCGCACATCCATGATCGAATTCAACGCGGATGAGGAAGAGCGATTTACCTATCCGTGGGCGCCGGACGTTTTTTACAACAAACGAGCGGATCTCGATACCACTGAACTGACCACCACGGAAGTCAACACTCGCATTCGTGAATTGATGAATGAAGGCTACGGGCACATTACGGTGAAAGACCCGCGTGGTAAACACTCATTAGGTGTGGGGATCTTGAGTCGACTGACGCTTGAATTTGAAGGCTCTTTAGGTTACTTCGCCGTTGGTTTGATCGACGGACCCAATGTTCGAATCAAAGGCCGCGTGGGTTGGTCTTGCGGGGAGAACATGATGTCGGGCACGATCGTCGTGGAAAAGAACGCTGGTTCAACGTTTGGGGCTGCGATTCGGGGTGGGGACCTAGTGTGTAAAGGGTCAGTTGGCTCGCGCACGGGTATCGATATGAAAGGCGGGACCATCCTAGTCGGTGGCGACACTGGCGCCTTGTCGGGTTTCATGATGCAGCGCGGACGTATGGTGGTATGTGGGAATGCGGGTAAAAACCTCGGTGACTCGATGTACGATGGCACCATTTTTATTGGTGGGGAGATTCAGTCTTGCGGCGTGGATGCGGTAGAGGCAGAGCTCACTGATCTCGACAAAGCCTGGTTAACGCGAAAGCTTGGCCAGTATTCGATGATGCCAGATCAAGGCGTCGATCATTTCACCAAGATCGTTGCGGGCAAGCAGTTGTGGAATTACGACAACCTTGAACCGAACGAAAAGAAACTCATTCTCTGACACTGAGCACATAAAAATGGATGACGTTAAAAAGAAAGTTCTAACTCGTGATGTGAATCGCTTGGGTTCATCGTTTGTGTTTCCACCCCACGTGATGGATGACATACACATTAAGTCCGAACTCGGTCGCTACAGAATGCGCGGGTTCTCTTTGTTTAAAAAAATCCCGCATTGGGATGATCTAACATTCTTGCCAGGCACCTTGACCCGGTTTGTCATTGAAGGTTATCGGGAGAAATGTGAGACCAAAACCGTGATTGGCCCACGAGCGAAGAAGCCGATGGTGCTCGACATCCCAATCTATATAACGGGTATGAGTTTTGGCTCGCTCTCGTATGAAGCCAAAACAGCGTTAGCTCGTGGTGCCACCATGGCGGGCAGTGCGACCTGTTCGGGTGAGGGTGGGATGATTCCCGATGAGCGTCGCTACTCATCCAAATGGTTCTATCAGTGCATTCAGTCTCGCTATGGGTTTAATCCGAATCATTTGATGTTGGCTGACGGGTGTGAGTTCTTCATAGGACAGGGCTGTAAGGTCGGATTAGGTGGTCATTTGATGGGGCAAAAAGTCACCGATCAAGTGGCGGAAATGCGTTCCCTGCCAGCGGGCATCGATCAACGATCCCCAGCGCGTCACCCAGACTGGCTAGGCCCGGATGATCTTGCATTGAAAATTCAGGAAATTCGTGAAGTCACTGATTGGCAAATTCCCATTCAGTTAAAGCTGGGTGCCGCTCGGGTATACGACGATGTTCGTATGGCTGTAAAGTGCGATCCTGATTCTATATACATTGATGGTATGGAAGGCGGTACCGGTGCTGGTCCTTTATTTTGGGCCGCGCCGAAGAGGCTAAAATAGATTATCAGAATAAGTTCAAAGCCCATTGCCAAGCCTTAGATGATATGGCGCGGCATCTGGGCTGGACATACCCGTGCAGATGACTTTTCGGCTTAAGCGGATTATACTCAAGTTCGGGTATAATCCCGGCTTGATTAAAGAAGTAAAGAACAT
>CALFBL010000012.1 GCA_937951695.1 uncultured Granulosicoccaceae bacterium
TGAAGTCATCAGTGTCATCATTTCAGGTGCCTTGCCGGAAAAAGATCTGGTGGAGCTGGCGTTACGGGTGCGTGACGACATCGAGTCCTTGCCCAAGGTATCGTCGGTTGCGGTCTCGGGTGCGCGCGACTTTGAACTCGCGATTGAAGTGTCTGAGAATATTTTGTCGCAATACCAATTAACGCTGGCTGATGTCTCACGGGCTATCTCCGACAGTTCTTTAGAGCTGTCGGCAGGGGCGATTCGCACGGCCAGCGGAGAGGTGTTATTGCGTACCGCCGGCCAAGCCTACAGCGCCGAGGAATTTAGAAACGTGGTGGTACGCACCACCGCCAATGGCACACGGATTACACTGGGCGACATTGCGACCATCTCTGATGGCTTTGATGAATCTTCTCTCGACCAACGGTACAACGGCCAAAGTAGTATTGAAGTCGACGTCTTCCGTACCGGCTTACAAAGCGCCATACAGGTAGCCGATGAGGTCAAAGCCTACCTTGCAGAAGCGGAACAAACCATGCCCTATGGGGTAACACTGGGATATTGGCGTGATTCCTCCCGCGTGGTGAAACAACGACTGAACACGTTGCTGGAAAGCGCGATGTTCGGTGGCTTGTTGATCATCCTCCTGCTGACCTTATTCTTGCGATTCTGGGTTGCGATTTGGGTGTTTGTGGGCGTACCGGTCTCGATTCTCGGTGGCATATCGATGATGCCGTTTCTCGGTGTGTCGGTAAACCTACTCAGCTTGTTTGCCTTCATTCTGGTGCTGGGGATAGTGGTGGATGACGCCATTGTGACCGGGGAGAACATCTACACTCACATGCGGCGTAATCCGAATCGGGTGCAAGCGGCAATAGACGGTGCGAATGAGGTTGCCGTACCGGTGACGTTCGGTGTGCTCACCACCGTGGCAGCCTTTATTCCGCTGTTGTTGATCGAGGGAGTACGCGGGCAGATATTTGCGCAAATTCCATTGATCGTTATTCCCGTGTTGTTGTTCTCGATCATCGAATCCAAGTTCGTCTTACCATCACATTTAAGTCATCTGGATTTTCATTCCAAAAAACACCCCAATGTGTTTGCTCGCATACAACACAAGATTGCCGATGGGTTCGAATGGTTTGTGCTGCGGATGTACCGACCGGCGCTAGCATTTTGTCTAAGCTATCGCTACGCCATACTGGCAGCGTTCATCGGTGTGGCCATCGTGGTGTTCAGTGTTGTCAGTGCGGGTCATATTCGGTTTATATTTTTCCCCCGTGTCCAGAGCGAGATCGCGGCTGCGTCGTTGACTATGCCGGAAGGCACACCGTTTGAAGTCACCCAGCGGCACGTGCAAAAGATGACCGATGTCGTCACCGAATTGCAGCAAAAGTACATCGATCCAGCTACCAATGAAAGCGTGATCGAAAACATCTTATCGACTGCGGGCAGCGCGGGTGGCGGTTCTCGTGGCAGTAACCAAGGTCGCGTGTTGTTTGAAATCGTGCCGCCCGAAGAGCGTACGCTCGATGTCAGCAGCTCGGACTTGGTGAGAGAGTTACGCGGCAACATTGGGTCAATCCCGGGGGCGACCGGCTTGACCTTCCGGGCTGAAATCGGCCGTGGTGGTAGCCCGATCGATGTGCAAATATCGGGTTTTGATTTTGATCAGTTGCGCGAAGCGGCTGGCTTGATGAAAGAGCGCCTGCTGAGCTTTGATGGAGTTACTGACGTCAGTGATTCGTTCGAAGGAGGCAAGCAGGAAATCAAGCTATCTTTGAATCCTAACGGTGAACAGCTAGGGTTGACCTTAAGCAACGTTGCCGCTCAAGTGAGAAGCGCGTTTCTGGGAACCGAGGTGCAGAGCTTTCAACGCGGTCGCAACGATGTGCAGGTGATGGTGCGTTATCCCGACGATGAGCGCGTCTCTGTCACCAACGTGGAAAATATGCTGTTGGTGACACCGAGTGGCGATCGTGTGCCGCTGTCCAGCGTTGCTGATGCGTCGTTAGGACGCGGATTCTCGGTGATAAAGCGGGTTGATCGACGGCGTACGGTTAACGTGGAAGCGGATGTCAACAAAGCGACCGCGAACATAGAAGGCATAAAGGAAGGAATCACCGCCTATGCGGCAGAACTAAGCTCAACGTTTCCAGAGTTACGTTTTTCCCTCGAAGGTGAGGCGCGTGAACAACAGGATTCGTTCGGCAGTTTGAAATCCGGCATCATCTTTGTCCTGTTGGTGATCTACACCTTGTTGGCGATACCGTTTCGAAGCTATACGCAACCGATAATGGTTATGCTGGTCATACCGTTCGGGATCGTTGGTGGAATACTGGGTCATATGATCATGGGCATGAATCTGAGCATTATGAGCTACATGGGCATGTTGGCTTTGTGTGGGGTAGTGGTTAACGATTCGTTGGTGTTGGTAGACTACGTAAATAAAAAACGTCTGGCAGGCATGGCGTTGCTCGATGCCGTCAATACCGCGGGTGCAGCGCGTTTTCGAGCAGTAATCCTGACCTCCCTAACCACATTTTTCGGACTGGTACCGCTGATCTTTGAGAGCAGCACTCAAGCCCAGTTTCTGATACCGATGGCGGTATCACTTGGTTTTGGTATTCTGTTTGCGACAGTAGTTACCCTGCTGTTTATTCCGGTGATGTATCTGGTCTTTGCCGATATCGGAGCGGTGATTCGAGGCGCAGACCGCTGGGTGGGTAACGGTGGACGGCGCATAGCTCGGGAAGATCCATAACAACAGCAGAGGGGAGGGGCAGGGTGCGAGTCCTGTTTTTCGTTGCAGCAATTGCCGCGACCTTACTCGGTACCGGGCTGGCGAAAATTTCAATAGCCGGGAACCCAACCCAACTCATCGCCTCGAGCTCAGAGCGTTATCAGGCATACGCTGAGATTCTCAAGCGCTTCCCCGGCGAAGAGAATCAAGTCCAACTGTTTGGACAAGGAAGCGGGCCTGTGCTCGCGCCCACTCACTTGCGCGCCTATCAGGGGCTGCTTGCGCCACTGGAGAAACTGCCCGAGGTGGTGCAGGTGTCGTCGTTGTTCTCATCTCCCATGCTGGCCAACGCTCTAACGCAACTCATTGAGCCACCTGATGGCTCAGACGCGTTCGGTTCAATCACCGATGTCACCCAGCTATTGTCACAGCCGGATTATTTGTTCTCTCGTATGCTCTCCGGTGACGGTAACGTCTCGCTCATGACGCTTAGTCTGGCTGCCGTGGCCGATCATGATCAGGCGTTGTCGGCGATTGAATCGGTGCTGACACATCACCTCGCAAGCCACCCTGACGTTCGCTGGTCGATTGCGGGAAATCCGGTTATTGAGCGCGCCATTCGTCAAGATGTGTTGAGCGAGCTGGTTCGAGTAACCGGTCTTGCCATGCTCTTCGGTGTCCTGATAGCCTGGTGTGTGCTGAGAAGTTTAGCCGCTGTTGCGCAAGTGATCGCTGTGCCCCTGTTCACAGTGATCGGCACGTTATCCATCGCCGGCTGGTTAGGCATGACCCTCAGCGTCATGTCGCCATCGATGTTGATCGTGGTGTTCCTAGTGGTATTTACTGACACCCTGCACGCAATGGCGGGTGGTCGCAGTCGACACTCGCTGCTCGTTGCCTGCGGGTTAACCAGTGTCGCCACAGCGGCTGCGGCCGTGTCGCTGTTGTTTGCGCGCTCGGAGGTTATACAGAGTTTTGGTGCTTCGCTATTACTCGGTATCGCTACCGGTTTCACGGTTTGGTTGGTTTGGCTGTTGACGTATTACGAACGATATTGGCTTAATCAATCCATTGCTTGCAACCTTGGTCTTTGGCCACTGTATCGACGCAGCTTGCGTGGCATTCGAATAGCGCTTGCAGTTTTTTCTCTGCTGCTGTTACTCATTCCGGCCTCACAACTAAAAACCGACTTTTCCCTGTACGAAAACGTCCCCAATGCCCACCAACTCACGCAGGCGTTGAAAACTGCAGAAACTCAGTTTTCCGGATACCTGCCATTGCAAATTGCACTTAAAGCAGACTCGGTTGACAGTGCTGATTCAACAGACGAATTCCTCAATGCCATTCGTAGCATCCAGACTGCCCTCAATGCAGAACAAGATTACTCGTCGCCACTCAGTTTGCGCTGGTACTCAATTGCTGACCTTCTTGCGGTAACGCCAGGGGTTGACGACACCCAACGACTGGCGAGGTTGCCCGGGGTTGTGCGGGATAACTTCTGGCAACCCTCATTTGAATCGGTCTTGTTCGCACCGCAATCCATCGGTGCCTTGCTTGCCGCAGCTGATCAACAGCTGTTCGAGATCGATTCCCGTATATCAAGCCTTGCCGCCGATGTCGGGCTAACCGCCAGTATGGTCACAGGATTGCCGGCGTTGGTCGTTGAAGCGTCTGATGATGCGTTCACCGATGCCAGCCGCAGTGTCGTGGTAACGCTATTGGGGTTAGTGCTGCTGGTATTGATAAGTTTCAAGTCGGTGAAGTTTGCACTGATCGCTACCGTTCCGGTGACGTTTGCTGTGCTCGGATTTGCCGTCACGCTGGTGTTGCTGGGTGAGCCGCTGCGTCATGCCGGTATTATTATGATGACGCTGATCATAGGGATCTCGGTCGATAATGCCTTGCATTTACTCACGGCCGTAAAGCTCCGCGGGAAGACGGGTCGAGAGCTCGCCGTGCGGCGCTGTTTACCGGTTTTATGGGCATCGACGCTGAGCATTGTTGCCGGCTTTATTGCGCTAACGCTCAGTCATATCTCCACCATGGTGTCGGTGGGTTTTGCTACAGCCGTCGCTCTGAGCATTGGATTTAGCGTGACGGCTTTGCTGGCCGACGATTTTTATCGCGCCTGAGCGAGGAGACTCTTGCTTCTTGATCAGATGAGACTCACATCACAGAATAACCTCATCAATCCGCTGCTCAATGGCAGCCTTACTTTAACGTTTTCAGGCGATGAAGTACTGATGCGCACCGACGATTTATGCCTGGTATACGAATACTTGAAAGCGGAAACAGTGCAGAGCGACGCAGGCAAAGAGTCGGTGATTCAATCTTTCATCGTTGATGAGCACTGGACTGAAACTATGTTAACCGCTCGCATCAGCGAAGACGGTGAACGCAGTTTAAGTGGTCGTGCGCGTCTGTCCAATGCTGAGTCTAGCGGAACGGTGTTATTCGATTTCGATACTGTGACTGCTCCTACGGGTGAGACTATTCCGGCGTCCGGCACCTTAGCGCTGACTCATACAGACAACTCTCGGCTAAATATCCTGTTTGATCAATCCACCAATAAAGAGCTGGTTTACACCCGTACCAGTTCTGGCAGAGTGACAACCAGCCACACGATTCTGTGGTCTGAACTGGATACGCGAGTACCATTGCCATTGCCTTGAAAACGATATCGTTCGTTCTAAATACAGCTAAAGATGTAATTAATCCTTAGTGTTGAGAATTTATCCACGTCGAGAATACCGTGGGAAACTATAGAGAAATATCCGGCTTTATCACTGACGTGAGACTAAATTAATCGCCAGTTGCACCCGTCAAACCCGGACCCCAATACTGATTCAACCGAGTCAACGTCACCGCGTTGTCTACTATTGACGGTCGGTATTCACTCATTCCCGGTAAGCCCGTGATGTTGTATACCATCACCGCGAGTATAAAAAAACCTGCGATTGCAGCACCTGCGCGTGTGGGTATTAATGACATTCTGCGCCAGGGGATTACGCAGGTTGTTATTTGACTCATCGTATAGCGATTGATGGCGATCCAGTGGTACATGCGATCGCCCATTGCCATGAACGGTTTGAAGGCCATGATTGCGCCGATAATTTTAAAGGGCCAACGCTGCATGAACAAAAATTGCATGGCTTGCCAGTGAATGTAGGTGGCGTTGTTGGCATCTTTAATCACCCACGAATAGTGGCGTTCCATGATAGCGTAAATGGCGGGATCGCTTTGCGCCGTTTGGATTCTCACCCCGGGTTGCAGTAATAGCTCACGAAGAGCTAAGCACATCTTTAGACAAAAGCCACAGTCTTCATCATAGTAAATCGTGATGGACTGAATGCGTTGCCATGCAAAGCTGCGTCTGCGGCGGCGTTGCAGCGCTATCCACAGCGCGGAGGGGATCAGTAGTGACAATGCCATCGCGTGGGCGGCGAAGAACGTGATGTGTGAATTGGTGTTCAAAGAGGGGGACGTAACAGACGGTATCTTTAATCCGAGGTAAATTGCGCTGAATATATAAACCAATGCGATTTGAATCAATACCGCGATGGTGCCCATAGAAAAATACCGCTGAGCGGTATCCGGATTATGGCGTATCAGATTGTGTTGGATTTTTAGCTCCGCCTGCAGGGCAGCATCCATGCTCCAGCGTGCGTTCAGAGGCAGAAACAGGCTCCAGAACGTCATCACCATCAGCAGTGTATCGCTCGTCTGTAAGATGACTGGGTTGCGATTGAATAGCGACGCCAACAGCACGAACGAGGCGAAGGCCATCCATCGGGTTTTATAACCGATGAGCAGGGCTAGGGCGCAGAGTGCTGCGATGATACACAACAGCAGTTGCCACCACCATTGACCGGAGGCTGCGTGCAGTGACCATTGTATGGGGTCGACCAGCGACAACATCTGGGATCGGGGCAGGAGACCTGAGTCGGTGTAGAGTGCGCCGAGGTGCGGGATTCGACTGATCAGGTGTACTAGAAT
>CALFBL010000013.1 GCA_937951695.1 uncultured Granulosicoccaceae bacterium
GTCTGATCGACGGGCTGCAAGATCAGTACTTTGTGGCGCGAGATGTGATCGGCGCGGAGAAGCTCAAATCATACAAACCCGAGCAAAGTGTGCTGGAACGTTTGTCGGATGAGCTGGGAGCCGCCATCGCCAATGGGCTCAGGCCTCGAACTGAATGGCAGTGAGCGATTTGATGGCCCGTACGTCCATCACCCTGGTTGATTCAGAGCACGGCACCGAGGCTTTGGCTGTGGACTTTGTGAAAACCTTGTTGGCAACGGCGGGTTCACAACGTGTGGTTTATCTGCGCGGCGACTTGGGCGCGGGAAAGAGCGTCTTTGCTCGGTGTTTGTTGCGCGCCCTGGGCGTTACCGAAACCATTAAAAGTCCGACTTACACCTTGGTCGAGCCGTATTCCGTGGAGCCGCCGATAGCGGGAATAGCGCAGGCGGCGCATCTGGATTTGTATCGCTTGGTGGATCCTGAAGAGCTCTATTTCATTGGTTTCGATGACGTGTTGTTAAACGCTGAACTGATTTTGATCGAATGGCCAGAAAAAGCCCTTGGGCAGTTGCCAACGGCCACACATGAGGTCATATTTAGCTATTCATCGAAGATCGACGCCCCCGATGCTGCGCTAGGCGCGTCGAGCGCGCGGCAAGTCACGATCACCGAAAATTGCGCGATTTAGCTTGCATTCGTAAAAACCCCAACTACCATCTAGTGTTGCTAAAGCTGGATTGTATGCAGGGGGTTAGCCATGTCCAACGAGCAGCGTTTTAAAGAGCGGCGTCGCCTGATACGACTTGCCGGCGGCAGTCTTTTGGTAGGGTTTCCTGCGCACCAGGCTTTCGCCAAACCCGCGGGTATGACCGGCTTTCGGTTGGTCCAGCAAGACAACGTCATGTTGCACTTCGATGTCGCAGGGGCCGTCGGGGATGTGTCTTTATTCGCGTTGGAAAACCCGCATCGACTGGTGATCGATTTCGCCAACACGACCTTGCAAACCGAACTGCCCAATCACATTTACGAACACGGCGTGATCCAATCCGTTCGGTCGGGAAAGCAGGATGACGGTCGCTTGCGGCTAGTCGTTGATCTGCGAGGACCGGTCTCGGCCACCTATCAGTTCGTGCCGAGAACCTACGGACAACGTCTGGTGGTGGATCTCGGTGTGGCGGGCGATCTTGAATTGGCAACGCACAGCAATCGTCAGATTGAATCGGCGCGCGGTGCACTCGATCGGGCTGCACGAGACGTCATTATTGCCGTTGACGCAGGTCACGGGGGCAAAGACCCTGGCGCGATTGGTCAGAACAACACGCGTGAGAAAGACATCGTGCTCTCGGTGGCAAAACGGCTGCAGCATCGTTTGTCGAACACGCCGGGCGTGCAACCTGTGATGATTCGGGATTCTGACTATTTTGTTCCGTTGCGCGAACGACTGCGCATTGCCCGGTCACTAAAAGCCGATGTGTTTATCTCGATTCACGCTGATGCGTTTAAGCGAAAAACCGCTCATGGCAGCTCGGTTTACGCCCTGTCACTCAATGGTGCAACCTCCGAGGCTGCCAAGTGGTTAGCCAACAAAGAGACTGAACAGGCGGCTCTGTTTGGGGATGTGCAACTCGGCGGGCTCAGTGACACACTGAAATCGACTTTGCTCGATTTAGCGCAAAACGCAACGCTGGAAGCCAGTCTCGATTTGGGTGGTGAAGTTTTGTCAAAACTGAAGCAAATCGGGCCGGTGCACAAGGCGAGCGTTGAGCAAGCGCCGTTTGCGGTTTTGAAGTCACCCGACATCCCTTCAGTATTGGTTGAAACCGCGTTTATCTCGAACCTGCAAGAAGAGCGTAAGCTGCGTAATCCGAAATATCAGGATCAGCTGGCGTATGCGGTTCAGGAAGGGGTGGTGCAGTATTTGAAGCGCCGTGCCCCACAAGGCACCTATTATGCGATGAACCGTATCGACCGAGGCTGAACTTTCTTCTAACCGAGGTCTGCGCACACGGGGCTGAGAGTGCGATAATAGCGCCATGGCCATCAAACAGCTCCCCGATCACCTGATAAACCAAATCGCTGCTGGCGAAGTGATTGAGCGTCCAGCATCGATTGTCAAAGAGCTGGTGGAAAATAGCCTCGACGCTGGGGCGGTTCAAATCCAAATCGATTTGCAAGACGGTGGGCTCGAGCGCATACGCGTCCGTGATGATGGCCACGGCATCAGTCAAAACGAATTGCCGCTGGCGTTATCGCGTCACGCCACCAGTAAGCTCAGCTCGTTGGAAGAGCTGTCTTCATTGTCCAGTATGGGTTTTCGCGGCGAAGCCTTACCCAGCATCGCTTCGGTGTCACGGCTTGAACTGAGCTCAAAAACGAAGGGAGCCGAACGTGCCTGGTTAATTCGCTACCGCCATGATGGTGGCGTAGAAGCTGAACCTGCAGCACATCCCGACGGCACTACCGTGGACGTGCAATCGTTGTTCTATAACGTGCCTGCTCGACGAAAATTCATGCGCACCCCGCGCACCGAATACGCGCGCTGCGAGACGATTATAAAGACCCTTGCCATGGCCTATCCGGCCGTGGCGTTTCAGCTTAATCACAACGGTAAGTCGACGTTTCGCTGCGAACGTGCCGATACGGCAGTGACACGAAACGAGCGCATCACCAAGATACTCGGTACCGCGTTTGGTGAAGCCGCGCGATCGGTGGAGATCGAACAGCCGCCCATGTTGTTGCACGGTTGGGTGGCGGATCCAAGCTTTTCGCGTAGCAGCGCCGATATGCAATACTTTTTTGTTAACCAGCGCGTTATAAAAGACAGAGTCGTCTCGCACGCCGTCAAGCAAGCGTATTCGGATCTGTTGTATCACCAACGACATCCCGCGTTTGTTCTGTTCCTGACGATGCCGCCGGAGGCTGTGGACGTCAACGTGCATCCGGGTAAACAGGAAGTGCGCTTTCGTGAATCCTCTGCGATTCATGGTTTTATTCGGAAATCTTTAAAGGATTATTTAGCAGTGGTGACCAGTGGTGAAGCGCTGGCACGGATCGGCCGCGACGCTCATCAATCAACGGTAGAAAGCTCGGCCGGGCAGTTAGACCCCGGTAGATCGGGCGGCGCAGATGAAGCCGGCGCGGCACCATCAAACACTCATCAGGCAATGGGGCTAACGTTTCGCGGAAACCGCGAGTTGCCGCTGTCTGGGCTCGATACGCGTGCAGCCATGCAGCGTTTGGTGGCTGATCGGGACGGCCCAGCACACACCCATCCTGCTCGCATGCCGCTGAGCCCCTACGCCCGAGATTCGGTCAATCCATCCGCCACAGACACAGCCGATGTGGCGGTGGCTGAAGAGCCGGGCGACGCTGACCCGCATGCAGACGTACCGCCGTTGGGGTTTGCCTTAGGGCATTGCCATGGGGTCTATGTACTGGCCGAAAACAAAAACGGTTTGGTGATCGTCGATGCTCATGCCGCACATGAACGCATTACTTATGAAGGGCTTAAGTCGGCTTGGCGTGGCAAAGCCGTGGCCACACAACGCTTACTGGTGCCAGTGGAAGTGTCGGTCAGCACGACCGAGGCTGACTTGGGCGAGGCGCACAGTGAGAGCCTCGCTCAAACCGGCTTGCACATCTCGCGGTTATCACCCGGGTGTTTACAAGTGTTGGAGTTGCCTTCGTTGTTGGCGAAAGCCGATGCCGCTGCGTTACTGCGCGATGTGCTCAGTGAATTGACCAGTCACGGTACATCCGAACTGGTCGATACTGCGATTGATGCGGTGTTGTCGTCTATGGCGTGTCATGGATCGGTGCGGGCCAATCGTTATTTAAGTATCCCAGAGATGAATGCACTGCTACGCCAGATTGAAGCCACGCCAAACAGTGGTCAATGCAATCACGGTCGTCCCACCTGGACTGAACTGGGTATGCAGTCGCTGGACAAGTTGTTTCTCCGCGGCCGATGAGCGGCGCGCCCAGCTCTGAATTTCCGCTGCTGTTTTTGATGGGCCCCACGGCCATTGGGAAAACGGCTGTGGCGATGGCACTGGCGCAGGCACTTGACGGCGAAATCATCAACGTCGATTCGGCTCAGGTGTATCGTGTGATGAGCATCGGTACGGCTAAACCGTCAGCGACTGAGCGCTGTGTGGTGCCACATCATCTGTTGGACATCGTTGAGCCGGAAGAGGCATACTCGGCCGCGCGTTTTTGTGCCGATGCGCTTCGCTGCATCGCAGACATTCGCGGACGTGGACGAACCCCCATTCTCGCCGGTGGCACCATGCTGTATTTCAAAGCGCTTGAACGCGGTTTAGCGCCTTTGCCCGAAGCTGATCCGGCGATACGTGCGGAATTGGAGAACGAGGCCGCGCGCATCGGTTGGGACGCGCTGCACCAGCGCTTACAGCAAATAGATCCCGTGGCGGCACAGCGGATTCATCCCAACGATCCGCAACGGATCGCGCGTGCGCTCGAGGTGTACCGTCTCTGTGGTAAAACGCTGACTGATTTACTGGCCGAGACACACAGTCTGTTGCCGGAACCGGTGGTAAAGTTTGCACTGATGCCGAGTCTTCGGCCGTGGCTACACGCGCGTATCGAGCAGCGTTTTCATCAGATGCTGGCGGCAGGTTTTCTCGACGAGGTACGTCAGCTGAGGCAGCGCGTACAGTTACACGCGCAACTCCCCAGTATGCGCAGTGTCGGATACCGGCAGGCGTGGAACCATCTCGATGGGGAAACCGATTACCCGTCGTTTGTTGAGCAAGGAATTGCCGCCACCCGGCAGTTGGCCAAACGGCAAATGACCTGGGTGCGTGGAATGGACGACGTACATCAAATACCGTGCACCGATGAGCAGGATTTATCGTCGCGCACTCAGGCTGTGCTGGCGCAATTACCGAACACCTAACGCTTTTTCGGATTTATATCATGACAACAACGATTCGACCGCCACTGGTTGAGCAGATTGGCAACACGCGTCTGGTGCCCATCCAGCGCTTGGCAAGTAACTCAAATAACAATCGGCTCTTTGGCAAACTTGAAGGCGACAACCCGGCGGGCTCTGTTAAAGACCGGCCTGCCGCCAATATGATCCTTGAAGCGTTGCGGCGCGGTGACATAAACCCGGGCGATCGCTTGATTGAGGCGACCAGTGGCAACACGGGTATTGCCTTGGCGAT
>CALFBL010000014.1 GCA_937951695.1 uncultured Granulosicoccaceae bacterium
CCATACTCCTTGCCACACAGCTCTCCGTAGTACCGAAAAGTAGCGGCCGCACTGCCCGGCTCGGCCTTGATAGCCATGGATATCTCTGTTCCGTTGTCGCGCACGCCCAACACCGCCAATGACAATGCTTCGGCTTCGATACTTTCAGCGATTCGCTGCAGAATTTTACCGCGCGCCACGGCCGCCAACCCTGACCAGCGACCGTCGTCAAAAGCAGTACGTGCGGCTTTCACCGCTCGGTCAATATCCACATCAGTGCCGGCGGCAATCGTGGTCAGCGGTATGCCGTCAATGGGCGAAACCACAGTGAGTCGCTCACCCGAGGCACTCGGTGCATGCCTACCATCGATAAACAGATTGCCAGCAACAACAGGTACTTGGCGTTGTGCATCGATGTGCGCCTGAGTGGTCATCGGTTATCAAGCTCAATAGCTAATGTTTTCTCGCGCTGACGGCGTATGAATGCCCGCATGTGAAGCCCTATCACAATCAGGATCAAGGCAAACAGGATCATCGCAATAGGCCGGTCAATAAGATCGAGTGGTGTTTTCAAACGAGGCATTGCCGAGCGTAGCTTGATCTCCATAATGCCACCCAGAACCATGCCCAGGATAATGGGGACAATTGGCAGATGCAGTCGCTTGAGAATGACACCAAAAACACCGAAACCTGCGGCGAGCGCACAGTCTGTTATGGAATTACGCAGCGAATAGACTCCGACAAAACTGAGCAACAGTATGGCCAGTCCTATCACTCGGGTTGGCAGCTCGATGATACGCGTCAGTAGGTTGCTCGATATCAGTAAAAAACACAACACGATGACGTTCAATATCAACAACGCTAGGTACAAGGCGATGACGAGATCCATTTGGCCTTGGAACAACTGAGGTCCAGGAATAACGTTATGTACGTAAAAAACAGAGAGCATCATTGCGGTCAATGCCTCACCAGGGATTCCCAGTGCCAATAGTGGAATCATTGCCGCAGCTGGGACCGCATTGTTCGCCGCCTCAGACGCTATCAAACCTTCGGGAGAACCCTTGCCAAACATGTCAGGCGTCTTGGACGTTTTCTGAGCATACGTATAGGCCATGAATTGTGCTGTAAACTCCCCGACTCCGGGAATCATACCCATCAGTACACCAAACCCTGCGGACACAGAGGCCACTCGTTTGTATAACCACAGCTCTTTCAATCCAGAAAACAAAGAGCCTTCCAACGCCTTTATTTCGGGTGCGTTATCTTTCTCAGTGAGCAGTAAAAAGGCCTGACTTAAGGCAAACAGCCCAAGCACTACAACAATCAGATCAACACCGGAAGTTAACCAAGTCTGGCCGAACGTAAAACGTTTGGAATAAGTAACCGGTTCGAGCCCAACTATTTGCAGGAACATACCAAATGCTGCCAGCATACCGGCAGCAAACACCTGACCACGATGCGCCAAAACCACCAGCACAATACCTAAGAGCGCCGCCAAAAAAATCTCTCGAGAACCAAACATCGGAGCTATGCGTGCCAGTACCGGTGACAGCATTATCAAGCACAGAATCGAAATGATCCCACCCACGAAAGAAGCTGAATACGATAATGCCACCGCGCGTTTCGCTTCCCCGTTTTGTGTCATCGGGTAACCATCATAAGTAGTGAGTGCATTAACGGCGGTACCCGGCGTGTTGATTAAAACCGCCGGTAAGGCACCGCCATACATTGACGATCCGTAAATGCCAAGTAGCATCGTCAAGCCAACCAAAGGTGGCAGTGCAAATGTGGCTGGCAACAGGATTGCGATGGCGACAGCGGCACCGACACCAGGAATGGCACCAATAATGACACCACCTACAGAGCCGATCAGCAACGCCAGCAAGACTTGCCAATCCAGAAGTGCATTGAGCGCAGAGTAGAAGATTTCCATCGCAGCTAGAGGTATGTCAGCATGAACGAGCGCCAAGGACCCGGCAGATATTGGTAGAGTTCGCCACCCGGTATTTTCACTTGCAGGATGGATTTGAAGATGACCACAATGACTATCGACAACAACAACACGCTAACCATCATCGACTTGCTACGGTAGCCAGCGCGTAGGGCCAAGCCGGCACCGAATAACATGGTAGTTGGTAGATAGCCTGCCCATGGAACCATAAAAACATAAATCATGAACCAGAGCGCATACTCTGCGGATCGAAGCCAGAACCCCAGCTCGGACAGGCGCCCCGTCAAACGCGGTGACAGCGCGGACGAGAGTAGATGCAAAGCGCCAAACACCACCATTAAACCAACCGAAACTGTCGGCCAGAACGCTGGTTGTGAAAATGTTTTAGCCTCGGGCATCCACGGAGACTGCGCCCCCAATTGTGTAAAAAGAAATGCGGCCACGGCAAAAAACACCCAAGCGAATACGATATCGCCCGGCTGACGATGACGTTTGAACAGCGCTTGCATTCCTTTAATTCTGGACATGGTTTAGCCCTATCCTGATATCGGTACCTTTCCCAGCAGTTATGCAAAGCAGCGCCGAATCATATCGGCGCTGCGATCAAATCAGAAATAATAATCGACAATTGAGGCGCTATTGCAATGCCTCGTTGATAGCGCCCAACGTTGCCGTATCCTCTACGATGCGTGCCGTTGTTTTTTCTGCGTCTTGCCAATAAATAAGCGCACCGGTTTCAGATGCCAGCTTCTGTGCTCGTTCAGACGTGACTGTTGCCTTGGCGACTTCGATGATTTTTGCGCGAACATCGGCAGGGGTGTCTTTGTGAACAAACAGTCCATTCCACAAAGACATGCTTAGCTCTGGCACAACTTCGCCAACTGTAGGTGTGTTGGGTGTAAGGCTGATGCGTTCTTCGCCAACCGAGGCCAACACCTTTACTTCATCAATGCAAGGCAGCACGAGCTGCAATGTTGTGTTCATAACGTCAACATCCCCAGAAGCCAGCGAGTTGCAATCGAGCATGTCAAATGCTGCTTCGGCAGAATAGGAGTAGCCCTTGGCTTTAGCCAGCGCAAACGTCACTTTGGTGGGGATCAACGGAGCGCCAAAATGCCCAAGGACAACCTCGTTTTTCTGCGCGTGAGCGGCCAGCCCATCTATATCGTCATACGGTGCATCTTTACCGGCGACGATGACAAATGGATAGGTCAAAAACGCACCGAGCGGTTCAAACGGATTGGGGCTCAGCTCTGGAATGCCAATATTAGGACCCACGACCGGCACGGCCACAATAAAGGAACCGATCGTGTAACCGTCTGCTGGTGAATTGGCAACTTCTACCGCACCAGGAAATGGGCCGCCACCTCCGCCGGGCTTATTAACCACGGCAGCGGGAACCCCATACTTCTCCTGGAAATCCTCAGCGATCATCCTTGTAATCACATCTTCAAGATCACCCGGTGGCCAAGGCACAACGAAAGAAACCGGCTTCTCCGGGTAATCAGCAACCGCGACTAGCGGCGCTGCGAGTAATGCAACGGTGGCACATGCCACTATCACGCTTTGTTTAAAGGTAGTCATTTTTGCCTCTCTCTCCAATAGCTTGACTGGCGTTCCAAGTCGGTTCATTATTGTAACCAGCGGAGATAACAGCTTGACACGAGAAGACACATCTGTCAAAAGTTTCGGGCATAATTATAAAAATAGAACCGATTGAATATTGAATTAGGGACTTACTATCAATAATGTCTAAAACATTGATGGGTACGGTGGATAAAGCGTTCGCGATTTTGCGAATTTTTTCCACTCAGAATGCCGAGCTCGGTCTAAGCGAGCTGTCTCGTTTAGCAGACTACGACAAGGCCACAACACTCAGGTATTTGAATGCATTGCAGAAAAACGGATTCGTCGAACAAGATCCCAATTCACGAAAATACCGACTTGGGCTGGCACCCATCAATTTAGCCCGTATTCGTGAGCAAAGCTTTCCGGTGCAGGCAGTAATTAAACCCCATCTTGATCAACTGGCTGCCGACACCGGCGAGACGGCTCATGCCTCCCTTGTTTCCGGGTTTAGTCTATTCACTGCGATGATCAGTGAGCCTGATCGCGCTTTGCGTGTCTTTGTTGATCCCGCCACACAACTACCCGTTCACGCGACAGCATCAGGTATTGTTATTGCCGCCTACTCGTCAGAAGCCACCCGAAAACTCATGCTGTCGAATTACAGACTAAAGGCATACACAGATGCCACACCAACTACCCGCAGGCAGCTTGATAAGCTTTTTGAAGTCACTCGGTCTAACGGGTTTGCGCGCTTAGTACGCACACTCGAGGACGATGTGATTGGTACCGCCTCGGTCGTCTTAGGGCCCGCCGGTGAGCCCGTTGGCGCAATCGCAATCGCTGCTGTTGCAACACGGTTCAATAAGAAACTCGGTCAGAAAATTGAAGTGGGGTTGCGTAACGCCTCCATGGAAATAACCCAAGCACTCGGAGGAGTCTCACCTGTAGCTGCCATCAGTGCA
>CALFBL010000015.1 GCA_937951695.1 uncultured Granulosicoccaceae bacterium
GCCACGCTCACCGACTACCCGCTTTACCGTTTTCTCGAGTACGAGGACCTGACCTATACCTTCACCACGCAAGAGCCGTCAAAAAGCTCTGTCGGCAAGCTGAACGACTTTGAGGCGACGTACCAGGACAAGGCGTTAACCGGGAAACTTACGCGCACGCTCCAGACTCGACTGGCAGAAACCGAACAATGGTCTCTGTTTTTGGGGGTTAGTCAGTCGCGGCTTGCCGCAGAACTCAAATGCAGTCACTTGAGGGCCAACTTCGAACTCGGGAACCTGGAGAGCTTCACTGATGAGGTACTGGAACTCTGGATCGAACCCAAAAAGCAACATGAGCGCTGCCAAACGGTGATTGACGCCATTGAAGCGGTCAATACGCCTCCCATCGCCGCCATCTGGGAGCGCATTTTCGCAGCCTTCGAAGAAGACAAGCCTGAATTTGCAGAATCTATGCTCGATTACCTGTCCACCTACGAGCGTAAACAGGTCACTAACTGGCTAGAGGCGCTGGACGAACCGGAACCGTTTCTCAACAGCCCGGCTCTCGAAGACGATACACAACTGAACCGACGACGCTTCGTTGATCTGGTGTTGGCGTGGTCAAAGTCGGATCCGGTGTCTGCGATGAATCACTGGTTGGCCAACCACGAACGCTTTCGTTTCTATGCCGATCGCTATTACGATACCCACCGCCTGCTGGCGTTACGCGGCGCATACCGTCGATTGCCTGAAGCCTACCGCTGGTTGATGAGCGTTCCGGTGCGGGACGATGACCTAGAATTAAAGGAATGGCGAATACGAGCCGCAATCTTTGCCCAAGACTGGCTGGAAATCATCAAGACCATCCGTCGCTTACCCGACGAAGAACAGGCTAAAGATCACTGGGCGTATTGGGAAGCACGCGCTTTCGAGGAAACCGGCCACCTCGATAAAGCCATTGCCATTTACGAAACCCTAGCCGGCTTGCAGTCCTATCACGGATTTTTATCCGCCGATCGATTGGGTACAGAATACGCCATCTACAATGAGCCACTGCCACAGTTCCCGGCCGAATTGGAGCGATTGGCCGAACTGCCGATGCTGATTCGCGCGCGTGAGTATCATCACACCGGCGTTACCTGGGAGTCGCGGCATGAATGGGCTGCGATGCTGGCGGAAAATTCGTCGGATGAATCGGTGGCCGCCGCCACACAACTGGCGCTGGATTGGGACATGATCGATCGCGCCCTGTCGACAGCCGGTCGAGTGCAGAAATATCGTCGTGCCATCGATGTGCGATTTCCAGTAGTGTTTGAAGCACTGGTGAATGAGAATGCCACTGAAGAGGCGCTGGATCCTGCGCTAGTTCTAGCGCTGATGCGCCGTGAAAGTGCCTTTATGGCTGACGCAACCTCGCGAGTCGGGGCGTCAGGGTTGATGCAGTTGATGCCTGCAACAGCAAAACACGTAGCTAAAATGAAGGGGCAGAAAAACTGGCGAGGCGATTTAACCGACCCTGCGACCAACATCGATTTCGGTACCTTCTATTTTCGCTTCGTGCTAGATAGATTTGATGAACGCGAGATCCTTGCCGCCGCAGCCTATAACGCTGGGCCTACCCGGGTAAAGTCGTGGTTGCCCGAGCAGACCATGGCCGCCGATGTCTGGATCGATTCCATTCCGTATTCGGAGACCCGTCGCTACGTGCGGGCGTTGCTGGCCTACGCCGCCATCTACGACGTGCAACTCAACGGTGCCCCGAAACGTTTAAGCGAGCGTTTGGACGATATTCCAGCAAAAGACTCAGAGAAGGAAGGCACATGAACCGACCCATTCAACAACAGATCCACGATACGTTGGTGGACGCACTCGCGCCGGCGCATCTGCAAGTGATCAATGAAAGCGACAACCACAACGTGCCGCCTGGGTCAGAGTCGCATTTCAAAGTGGTGATCGTCACAGATCGCTTCGCCGACAAACGCCTGATACAGAGACACCGTGAAGTGAATGCGTTACTGAAACCCTATCTGGATGGGCCTGTTCACGCGCTAAGCATGTTTACTCACACAGCCGAAGAATGGACAGCGAAAGGTCAAATCGTGCCTGATTCTCCACCATGCCGTGGTGGTTCATAAGTTGGGGCACAAACACAGCGCGCAAAAAAAAGCCCTGATGCAGAGGCATCAGGGCTTTTTGTGACGACCTAGGTGATCGGTAATCCTAGAAAGATTTTGTCAACAGGATGCGGTAGTTAGTTTCTTCTCGCTCATTTTCCGGTTGGGCGTCGATAACATCGCCGCTGAGGAAGTTAACACGACCCGACACACTCAAACCGCCGCCAAGGCCGTAACCCACATCGACTCGAAAGACTTGCTCTTGAAGATCCTCACCTTGACCTGGCGCCCGATCAGTATCCCGAATGAAGTAGCTCAGACCAATTGATGCTCCGAAAATACCGTAACCGGCGTTGAAGCCGAGGATTGTGCTGTCGTCAGGGTCCGCGAAACCAGCAGCAGCCTCAGTGGGTTCGGTGCTAACAAAGTGAGCCGCGAACGATGCACCCGCGAAGGCAAAAGATGCACCAACCGAATAGTTCACCACTTCATTGGTACCACCCTGGCCGCGTTGTTCAGCACCGGCACCAACGGTGAAACTGCCGAAGTTGGCCACTGCACCTACGCCAATCACGTCTGTGTTCGGCTGTGGCGACCATGTGACACCAATTGTAGCCGGACCGAAGCTGCCCGTGTACGCAACACCGTCATTCACATCGCCAGTCTGGTCGAAAATATCGCCTGCCAACTGACCGTATTCCGCTGCGATTGGCACTTCACCGACTCGAAGCTCACCAAACGTGCCGCTTCTGACACCAATAAAAATGTTATCGCCGGTTACGTTACTGCCTGAGAAGTCGTCCGCATCGACACGAATACTTCCGAACGCCTCGAAACCGCTGTCAAGCTCTTGAGTAGCCACCAGGCTTAAGACCGCTTGATCAACGCCCAACCTCACATCACCCGTGTTGACCTCACCAACCGGCGCTCCATCTTCATCAAGAAGCGGCGTATCGACGTCATTGCCAAATAATCCAATCGTCACTGCTCCGGACAGAACGGTGTCTGCGGAAGCAATCTGGGGGGCTGATGCAGCAATACCTGCGATTGCTACCGCTACTGCTGTCTTTCTGAATTGCATATTTCTCTCCGATTCAGATATTTGCTGTTATCTATGTTTGCTGTTATCTAAAATTGTCTAACAATTTTTTGTGTTGACCCGTCAACTCTAGCCAGTGTGTCTGAAAAATGCAACAACAATTGACATTTTCGCAAGAAACTCAGGACAAAGCGTCTCCAGTTGTGAGTGATTGTAGATCATCTTTGGGAATTGGTAGGTTTTTGTGCAAAAAAAATGCGCCAAAACTGTGAACGTGGTTTTTTTGCAACAAAACGGCGATAGTGGGCCGATATTGGCAAAAAAACGTCAAAGCCGCGACAACTGTGGCGTAGATAATAGAAGGGTTTTTCGACTCTCGCCCACCGCCTTTAAGCGGGGTATTGCGCCGTGCATGGCGACCCATTAAGGAGTGGGGCCGTCTGTTGCTATCAATCTCGTCTATCGCCCTCCGGCGAGGGGTCCGTGGCGATGCACCGATTAGATGGTGCCAGCGAGATAGCTGCCACTGGACAGCTTAACGTCTATCAGGCGCCTACTTTGCCAGATCGGGATCTGACACCCGATGCACCTTTCCCAGCCGCGTCACCCGAATCATCCGGCAACGTGATGTTCAGCTCCAAGATATCAAACTCATCTTGTGAATCAAGTTGAACCGATACTTGATCGTCCCCGACCGAAACGTATTTTTTGATCACGTTGAGCAAATCCCGCTTGAGCATCGGCAGGTAATCCGGTGCATTACGGTTCGTCCGCTCGTGCGCGATCAGCACCTGTAGCCGATCTTTTGCCACCTTTGCAGACGCGTCATCCGAGCGATTGCGGAAAAATTTAAAAAATCCCATGATCTTCTACCCAAACAGTCGCTTGAAGAATCCCTTCTTGTCGGTGTCCATAAAACGATGTGGCTTGTTCTCGCCCATTAATCGATCAATTGCATCGCTGTAGGCCTGTCCGGCTTCACTGTCATTATCGAGAATGACGGGCTTACCCGCGTTGGACGATTCGAGCACCGTTTGTGATTCCGGAATGATTCCAAGTAAAGGGATCGCCAGCAGGTCGACAATGTCATCGACACTCAGCATTTGGCCTTCTTTGACACGTCCCGGGTTGTAGCGGGTAATCAGCAAATGCTCGCGGACGGGGTCTTCGTTCATTTTTGCGCGCTTGGATTCACTTTGCAAAATGCCCAGAATACGATCAGAGTCCCGCACGGATGAGACTTCCGGATTGGTAGTTATGATCGCCTCATCGGCAAAATACAGCGCCATCTTTGCACCCTTTTCGATTCCGGCGGGGGAATCGCAAATGATGTAGTCAAAATCACTTTTCTTGAGCTTGTGGATAACCCGAGCGATGCCCTCAATGGTGAGTGCGTCTTTATCCCGTGTTTGCGAGGCTGGCAGGATGTACAGATTATCAATCCGCTTATCCTTGATCAGCGTTTGATGCAGACTGCTCTCCTGATTGACCAGGTTGACTAGGTCGTACACCACTCGGCGCTCACACCCCATGATGAGGTCAAGGTTACGCAAACCCACATCAAAGTCGATCACGACGGTTTTAAAGCCCCGTTGCGCAAGGCCCGTAGCGATAGAGGCACTGGTGGTTGTTTTACCAACGCCACCCTTGCCCGACGTCACAACGATTGTTTTGGTCAAGCTCTCAACTCCCAAAAAATAAAATAAAGCATCAAAGTGGCTCTATGTTGAGCCTTTCTTCGTCGAGCCAGATCTGCGCAGGTTTGCCACGTAAATCCTCTGGAATCGCTTCCAGAACCCGATAGTTTCCAGCCACCGAGACCAGTTCGGCCTCCAGCGATTGGCAAAAAATTCTTGCGTCGGTATTCCCCGACACACCGCACAGCGCCCGACCGCGTAGCGGACCGTATATGTGGATGTGATTGTCTGCAATCACTTCCGCACCCGGGCCCACTTGCCCCATGACGATCAGATCGGTATCGCGAGCGTACACCTGCTGCCCCGAACGAACCGGTCTTTTCATTAACTTCGGCTGCTTGACTACGTACTGCACTTCCTGCGCGGACAAAGGTGAAAGCTCAGCGTCAACCTCCATATCGGTGCGATCCACGGCCCCCCCAGCCATTGATCCGGTCATAGACCCAGTGCCCGATACTGCATCCAGACTGGAATCAGCATTCAAACTAGCGCTGAGATCGTTCCTCGAGCCCGTGCCATCGAACTCATCCGCCTCACTCGACCCGGCTCCGAGCTTGTCGGATTGCGGCGATTCATCGTTGTTGCGCGCGGCGCGGCGCGCCACGCCTTCTATAATCGGCAAGGAAAGCTGTTCCGCCAGACTGCCATCCTTGTTTACCAAGCTGGCCACGATCGGCACCAGCTTGTGTCCGCGGATGCGATCGAGCATCGCCTCGACATCCAACGACACGCCCGCCACATCCAGGTCAGTCAAGTCAACCACAACAGGGGTATCTTTGAAAAACCCCGGCGCCTGAAGCACCTTGTCGGCAATGCGTTGATCGATCGTGTCGATATCGCTTGTATAAAGCTTGAGCGACATAAAAGTGTACATTCCACCTTTAAGTTCGACATCCAATTTTC
This sequence comes from uncultured Granulosicoccaceae bacterium, assembly GCA_937951695.1. Taxonomy (GTDB): domain Bacteria; phylum Pseudomonadota; class Gammaproteobacteria; order Granulosicoccales; family Granulosicoccaceae; genus Granulosicoccus. The sequence continues at coordinate 5,733 of CALFBL010000015.1, forward strand.
GCGGCAAAGTTACAGTCCTCTTGCAGTCCGGTGCGCTTGCAGCCCTAACCTAGACGGTCAAACCGACCTAAGCCTGCATTCTAAAGCAATTAATGCGATGACATGAACTTGACGTGCCACTTTATTGCGTAGACTTTACCCAAATGCTCGCGCACCGCAAAATTATCCACATCGACATGGACGCTTTCTATGCGTCTGTCGAACAACGCGATCACCCGGAGTTGGCGGGCAAACCCGTTATTGTGGGCGGACAACCACGTGGACGTGGCGTGGTCGCGGCCTGCAGTTACGAAGCGCGGCGCTTGGGTGTGCACTCGGCCATGCCTAGCGCTGAAGCGTATCGACGATGTCCGGATGCGATATTTGTGCGGCCGCGCTTCGACGCGTATCAAGCAGTCTCGAAGGAGGTGCTGAGCATCTTTCACGAGTACACCAGCGTCATCGAACCGCTGTCACTGGACGAAGCTTACCTTGATGTCACAGACGTTGGCCTGTTCAACGGCTCGGCGATGCTACTTGCGCAAGACATTCGCCGCGTTATTTTGCAGCACACTCGATTGGTCGCGTCTGCCGGCATCTCCTACAATAAGTTTCTGGCGAAAATCGCCTCCGATATCGATAAGCCCAACGGTTGCCGATGCATCCCGCCCAGCGAGGGCGAGACGTTCGTTCGCAGTTTGCCGGTTAAGCGCTTTCACGGCATCGGGCCGGCAACAGAAGCAAAGATGCACGCCTTGGGCATCGTCACTGGTGAAGATTTGCGCACCTGGTCGTTGCCTGAATTGCAACGCGAATTCGGCAAGAGCGCACAATATTTTTTTAATGCAGCGCGCGGCATCGATGATCGCCCTGTTCGGGTTGAGCGCCTGCGCAAGTCCATCGGCAAAGAACGCACATTTGGTGAAAACTTAACTACCACCGATTCCATGCAGGAGATACTGATCGGACTCTCAGACCAACTGATGGAGTCTCTTCAAGCCCGTGGCCTGGTGGCCAACACCCTCAACATGAAACTGCGCTACGCCGACTTCACGACCCTGTCCCGGGCTCACAAAATGAGCACCGGTGTGTACGACCAGACGTCAGCCAGGATGACGTTAGCGTTCCTGCTAACTAAGGCGTTGGAACATCCACCGGCGCGAGGCAAACCTCACATCCGTCTGCTGGGCGTCTCGTTCAGTGGACTTTTAAACGATGACGAAGCGCGACCTGAGCAAATAGAACTGGGATTTGACACACCTTTCTTCCCCCGTACCCAGTGAGCCGACGGCAGCCGATCTGTGCGCATCAGGCCGAGAGCATCACATCAGGAAAGGTGGTTGCGCTCATGGGTTCGCACAGGTAATAACCTTGCGCCCGGTCGCAGCCGAGTTCAGCTATCAGATCAAACTGCGCTTCGGTTTCGATCCCTTCGGCCACCACGTGAGCCCCAATGCTGTCGGCGATGTTAACGATTGCGCGAATGATTTCCTGACTGTTGGGGTTGGTTTCCACATCCATCACAAACGCGCGATCAATCTTGACCTCAGCGATAGGGAAATCCCGTAGTTCAAGCAGCGATGAATAGCCCACGCCAAAATCATCGATAGCGAGCTTCATCCCCATGCCGGTTAACTCGTTCAACATCGTGCGAAGTTGCGTCGAGTCATTGAACAGCGCCGTCTCAGTAATTTCCAGACACAGGCGCGTTGGATCAAAGCCGCTTTGATCCAGCAGCCGTTCGATGTCGGAGATCATTGTCGACGAATCGAACTGTTTGCGCGACAGGTTGACTGACAAGGTTGCAGGCGACATACCGAACTGAGCCAGACGCTGGTAGTCATCGATGGCTTGGCGCAGCACCCAAGTACCCAGCCGCGTGATGATACCCGCCTGCTCAGCAACTTGAATAAACTCACCCGGAGACACCGAACCCAGCTCCCCACTGTTCCAGCGCAGCAGGGCTTCCATACCGCAGGTCATTCGGGTCTTGACGTCGATCTGCGGTTGATACTGCAACGACAACTCTTTTTTGCGCACCGCTTGCAACAAGCCCATCTCGAGCTGATGACGACGTTTAGCCGCTTTTTGATGATCGCTGCTGTACACCATGTAGCTGTTGTCGCCGCGACGTTTTGCGTGCGAGCAAGCGCTGTCCGCGCACTTTAACAACGAAGTCACGGTGTTGCCATGTTCAGGTGCGTAAGCGATGCCGACGCAAGCGCGCACCGGCAAGTTCAAACTTCCCACCGTTACGCCACAACGCAGCGTAGCCAGAAACGTGGACACGCGGCGTTCAATCGTGGCACGGTCTTGATCGAATTCAATCAAGGCCGCGAACTCGTCCCCAGCAGTTCGCGCAATCAGTGCGTCGGCTGGCATACAGTGCTGTAACTGGATG
>CALFBL010000016.1 GCA_937951695.1 uncultured Granulosicoccaceae bacterium
GAGTGACACAGGATTACGCCCCACGGCCGCTGCCACCGCCCGCACTGCACGCGGCTTTTTAATCTGTTGCGCCAGAGCTCCGTAAGTGGTCGTCTGCCCGCACGGGATACCAAGCAACGCATCCCAGACCGATTGCTGGAATTCGGTGCCGGAAGGTGCCAAGGGAGGTCGAGTCAGTTCACCGCCTGTGGCTGAAAAATAGTGTTCAAGCCATGTAACGGTAGCCTCGATCACACGAGAGCCATCGTCATAATGCTGTGCAGGCGTCGGTGTTTCAAACCCGTCGGGAGCATATTTTTGATCAAAGAACCAAACCCCGGTTAAGGCGTGCGGTGTCGCTTGCAACAACACTTCGCCCATGGGTGAATGCCAACGTTGTCGAAAAATCATCTCACGCTCTCCTGTTTAATTGTTGCGAATGCCATAAGTGCATTGCCGCATAGGCACGCCACGGTTTGAATTGATCGGCCCAGAGATTGATGTCGTTAACGCCTTGTGCGGCGGCGGCTTGCTCAAGCTCAGGATGGGTGGACACAAAGGCATCGGGCCATCTCAGCGCGCGCATGAGAACCGTATTAACCGCATAGGGTTCGATCCCGTCAATATGCATCAAGCTTTGCGTTGTCTGCGACACATCCGCACCGGGATTCAAAACTAGAGATCCTTCGCTGATCAATGTGGCGACGCGTTTAATGGCAACCGTTTTCGCCTCGCTGATTCCCATCCTGGAAAAAGAGAGTGAGGGACACGACGCCACCGCGTCTGGAGTTGGGAAGGTGCGGGCTGGGCCGCCTTGAATTCCCTCGCCTCCTAACTGCTGTACCAGACGCACCGCACAGCGGGTGCCTGCGGCAACACTGATATGTTGTCCTAAAATGGCGCGCACCGCGACTTCAAAACCGGTGACCCCACCCGGAACACGGATGCCCGGGTTTTGCGCCGCCAGCGGACCTAGGGTTGATAAGTAATGATGCGGGTTGGCGTCGAGATCAAACTGCGCCTTGACCGTAGCGATCACGCTGGACATTTTCTGAATCAATGACCGAGAGACTTCCAAATGCAGCTGTGACTCGTTGATGGCTCTCAGGCGATACCAGCCTGAGAGCTGTTGATTGGAATCGGCTGACGAGTATGCAACAGCGCGAGTGTACACACCGTTCTCAACCGACTCTATCGTGCTGATCGCGTGCCGTTCATGAAACGCCAACAGCAGGTCAAAATCAAACGGCGGTTGCACCTTAAGTTGACAGAGTATTGCGTCCTGCGCGTCACAGTCCGCACCGACTGTCGGCACCACACTGCAGCGCGTACGAGACTGTCGAATTGCAGACGGTGTCAGGCGGTAAACCTGTTGAACCGCAGTGTTAAAACGTCTAACACTACCAAACCCCGACATCAGTGCAATCTCTGCAATTGCAAGATCCGTGTCGGTAAGCAGTTGTTTGGCGAACAACAGCCTGCGAGTTTGCAGATATTGCGTCGGAGAGACGCCGAGGTGTTCGTTCAACAACCGCCTGAGGTGACGCTCGCTAATGCCCAGTCGTGCACTGACGTTGGCAATCGCGCCGGTTTCGGTAAATGAATGATCAAACAAACCGATAGCGTGAATCGCTAGCGATTCACTGATCGAGTGTGTGCACCAGCGCGTGGCAAGTTCCGGGCGGCAACGTAAGCACGGGCGGTATCCGTTTGCTTCGGCTTGCGCCGCGGTTTCAAAAAAGCGACAGTTTTTTTGCGCTGGCAACCGCACACGGCACACCGGGCGGCAGTAGATACGGGTGCTGCTGACCGCTACCAAGAACTGCCCATCGAAACGGGCATCTCGGGACGAGAGCGCTGCATAGCATGCGTCGTTGGATAGTGATAATCCCATGCGCCCATTATGGCGCTTCGCAGGCGTCTAAACTAGCCGTTTTCGGACAGGCGCATGCGCCGGGGCTACAAAGCCCCGCGATTTGCGGTGTGGCGCTCAGGCCATGTGCAGTTGGCGGGCTTCACGGAACGATATCAAGCGCCGCTCTTTCTCATCCCACAAGGCAAGACGAATGGTTTTTAGGCTTTCAAGGAAAGTCAAACGGCCCGCTTTCTTTAGCTCAGGAAAATCGCGTAACACCTTTGGCAATTGATGAAACGGGATTTTACTGCTCAGGTGGTGAACGTGGTGAATACCAATGTTGCCGCTGATCCACATTAGAGGTTTGGGCAAATCGTAGAACGAACTGCCGTGCAAGGCAGCCACATCGCGTTTCCAGTCGGGCGGCACATCCCACATGGTGTCATCGAACTGGTGCTGTACATAAAACATCCACATGCCGATGGAGGCACCTGTAACGACCATGGGTAAGTGGATCCAGAGAAACGCTTTTAAACCGACTGAATAAATCAGCAGCAGAAAAAACATCGCGATAGCCACGTTCGTCAACATCGTGCTGATCCAGATGGTGCGATCTTTCACCAGTGCCAAAGGCACACGATGACGCAGGAAGAACATGTAGGCCGGACCGAAACCAAACAGGCAGAGCGGATGACGATAGACGCGGTACTTAAAACGTTCCCATGTGCTGCTTTGCAGATATTCCTCGACAGTAAGCGTATCGATGTCGCCGTACCCGCGATCATGCAAATTACCAGAGTTGGCGTGATGGCGGGCGTGCGAATCCCGCCACGAATCGTAAGGCGTCATGGTCACGATACTGAGACAGCGTCCGACCCATGTATTCACTTTCTGCACTTCAAACAAGGAGCCATGACCGCAGTCGTGTTGCAGAATAAACACGCGCACCATCAGCGCCCCGCCCGGTATGGACAGCAGAAGACTGGCCCAAAGGCCCACGTGGGTATAGGCGGCCCATGAGAGAGCCCACGTGGCAACGAGCAAGACTGCTGTGATCAGCAGTTCAGTGACCGCGCGCGAATTAGAGGCTGAACGATAAGGCGCAAGGCGTGTCGACCAGGCCTTCACGTTTTCGGCAGAGAGGTGCGTCATAGGGGATTTGTATGCTTCTATTTAAGGGAAATTCGGGGTCTTCAATTCGATGGACCGAAGCATAGCGGGAAAATTCATTTGCCGTACACGTTTTCCATCAAGTACTCTCAAGATTCTCCATCACCAGCGCATAACTACGCACTGCGATGCAATTCTATGACACTGTTTAACGATTTTAATTCAGCATTGCATTGCCTTTAAAACAACCTTCACGGCAGACGTTCTGTAATGAGTGAAATTTTGGACAAATTCCGTTCTCTGCTGGGGCCAGCGGGCTGGCTGGACGGCGATGATGCTCTAGGACACGCGACCGACTGGTTAAACAGTGCACCGGCCTCGCCGATCGGCGTCGCCAGACCCGATTCGGTGGCCGAGTTGGTCTCTGTGGTTGAACTGGCAAAGCAACATAGCCTAAACATCGTGCCCCAGGGCGGCAATACCGGTCTGGTGCTGGGCAGTGTGCCCAGAGTGCATGACCCTGTGTCATTGATCGTTTCGCTGGAACGTCTGAATACCATTGAACACATCGACCCGGTTGGACGTACCGCACGGGTTCAATCGGGTGTGGTTTTAGACGCGCTGCAGAGCGAATTGGTCGAATACGACTTGATGCTGGCATTGCATCTGGGTTCGAGCGGTTCCGCACAAATCGGTGGCCTGGTGTCCACCAACGCCGGCGGCTGTCACGCGTTCCACGCCGGCATGATGGCCGATCACGTGTTGGGTTTGGAGGTGGTGCTACCCGATGCAACCATCTGGAACGGCAATCGTGCCCTGTTAAAAGATAACGCGGGGTATGCGCTGAAGCGATTATTTTGTGGCGCTGAGGGTACGCTCGGTATTATTACCAGTGTTACGTTGAAGCTTGCGCAGCGCCCCGCTGATACTCGCACGCTGTTGCTGTCGTGCGACACCTTAGAGAAAGCTCTACCTGTGCTGACGTTGTGTCAGAGCAGCGCTGGTTCGCTGCTTC
>CALFBL010000017.1 GCA_937951695.1 uncultured Granulosicoccaceae bacterium
AACGCGGTGTAGGCCAGAGTGATAGGAAACGCTACCGGTGTGCCGCTCTCGGTGACCACACCGATGACTTCGTCATGGACAGACAAGCGAGGATCTACGTTGCCCACAGGGAAGATCGGTCCATTGGCGTCTCGACCTTCACGGAAATTAAAGTCACGTCCCAGCGCCAGCTCTTCTGCCAGGACGGTGGTTGTGGGATGCTGCTTTTTCCAGGTACCCCAATCGGTTGTCACAACACTGATTTGCTTTAACTCAACGCTTTTCTCCCACAATCGACCGGTTTGGGCCACCCCACGGAAGGTATCAAACACAGAGCGGGTGTTCAGGTCGTACATGACCTTGTTTGAACGAACCAATAAGCCCGACGTTCTGAGTATAGGACGCTCGATACCATCAGGTACCTCGTCAGTAAAATAGGCTTGAGCTGCCAGACACAGCGTGCAATAAGGTATGCCGATGTCCCGTCCACCTAAAGTGTCGTTCACCATCTCACGCACTTCCATGATTTGCCGCGGATAAGCCCGATATTCCCCGTTTACCTCAACACCAAAGACAATGTCCTCGTCATCAAGCCAATCGGCGTCCTCAGCGGTGGTTAATTCTGGGTCGTCTGCTGCGGGTATGCAATTACACGGCTCGCGGGTTTTGTCAAAGGGCCGGTCGTCTATCAGTACACCACCCCAGGAAACGTGACGCCAGTCGATGTCCCCAGGCCGAAATATGCCTTCCCAGCCAGGCACACTGGAGGTAAATACGCTGCGCTTGTATTCTAGGTAATTGGGCGGGGCGGGAATGTCCCAGGCAATCAGGTAATCGGTCGTCATGCCCCAGTAATTACTGGTATTGATTTCGATCTTGAGTAGGATTGCCGCAACGGTCGACAATACCCGTCCAAGCTCTGGGCTGGTAAAGCGCATCAAATCTGCAAGGAGCCAGGCCAGACGAGGATCCTCAGATCGACCTATAGTGGCCAAAGCCGTGTTCTGATCACGTCCCCACGTGTTGGATTCCAGGCTGTTAATAAAGACCTCACGCACCGCTTGCTCAAGATCCGCGTCGAGCTTTTTACCGGTGGGAACAGGAGGTGGAGTGCCAAATTGATCCAGCACATATTGAGGTAGCTCTTTATTGTCCTCGCCGGCGGCGTAAACAGCACCACTGGCTATCGCTAGGCAGAGCGTTAAGGTGTGAGACAACATGAGTCTCAGAATCGGGTGGGATCGTGCGCTTGAATAATTCATTGTAGAAGCAAGTACCGAGGACGCGTTATTCTCTATGAGACGCCTCTAAGCGGAAAGAGTTCTAACGAATAGCTAACAGATCTGGATCAGGTGCCTGCTTGAAAACGCTCACGATCCACAGCTCAGGTGTGAACCCTGTGTCATCCGTGATCAACGGCTCGGGGCCAAACCCGAGGCCGCGAATCATTGAAAGCCCGCTATCGTTTCAGATAATGCTCTACGGCAGCCTCTGATCCGTCGGCCCATATTTTTTCCAGCCAGAAAGAGAAGCGCTCAACAAACGATTCATTCGTTGCCAGGGTTCCATACAGATTGGGTTGTTTGAGCCAGTGCTCAGGGTTGCCTTTGGCTTTTATAGCAGCCTCATTCAACGCATCCCAATTGGGGTCATTCGGCTCGATGTCAGAACCGTCTTCCCGCACGCCAAAACACATCCTTGCCCACAAAGCTTCGGTGAGTGCAAGCCCATCAAATTTTCCGTCTTTCTTCAAGGCCTCGTGAATGGTGGGGAAAATAAAACCCGGGTGGCGTGATGACCCGTCAAACGCAACGCGCCGAACGGTGTCAACAATTTCCGGATTCGAGAAACGCTTATCCACCAGATCAACATAGGCTTTGGCGGTCATACCCGGAACCGATTCCACCATCGGAGCAATCTCGTCGCTCGCCACTTGCATAAAAAACCGGCTGATAGCATCGTTGGCAAGGCACAGATCGATGTGCTTGATGGACAAGAGCTCACCGAGATTTGATACGATTTGGTGCCCCCCGTTGAGGATACGCAGCTTCATTGTCTCATAGGCGTGTACGTCTTCCGAGAAGGTAACACCGACTCGATCCCAATCCGGCCGGCCGTTGCAGAAACGATCTTCCAACACCCATTGGCGAAAATTCTCGTGAGTCACGGGAACGGCATCATTGATACCGTGAAATTTCACTAACTCACGTTCTTTGTCGCCGGTTGCCGGCACAATACAATCGACCATCGCATTAGGAAAGCTACTTTTTTCGTTTATCCAATCCGCCAGATCCGGGTCGGACATGCGCGCCAGAGATACCACCGTTTGGCGCAATATATCGCCGTTGCTTTGCAGGTTGTCGCAACTTTGACAAGTAAACGCCGAGGTGCCCTTTTCTCGTCGCAGCCGCAGCGCTTCAACGATCGCACCAAACGCGGTTTTGGGTGTTCGAGGGTTTTCGGCATCGTGCTTGATGTCGGGATGTGAGTCATCAAAGGCGTTGGTTGCAGGATCAACAAAATAACCCCCTTCCGTAACCGTTAGCGCGGCAATTCGAATCGATTCATCCACCAGCTGCGCAATCAGTGGAGCGTTGGTTTCATCGACTTCCAAAAAACCAATCATCGAGCCGACGACTTCTGCGGTCATTCCGTCAGGGTCGAGCTGGATCAGTGTGGTGAGGTAATCCTGTTTTGCCAGCGCGTCTCGCTGTTGTGCATCGTTGGCACGAACCCCGGCACCAATGATTGCCCAATCGTGCGCGAGGCCAAGCTCCATCAAGCGATGCAAATACCAGCTTTGGTGAGCCCGATGAAAATTACCCAACCCGATATGCACGATGCCAGGTCTCAATTTTGAGCGGTCATATTGGGGTCGGGCGATGCGAGGCGAAAGTTGATCCAATGTCGCGTTTGACAGCGATACGAGATCCGGTTCAGAAGTGTGGTCCAAAATTAACTCATCCATTGCCCACCGTCGACGTTGTAGGTCTGTGCGACAACGTAGTTGGCTTCGTCAGTTGCAAGAAAAACAGCCATTCCTGTAAGATCGTCTGCCGTACCCATTCGACCGTATGGGACCAAAGCACCCACCTCGGCCTTTTTTTGACCTGGCTGTTTGTTTTCCAGGCGTGCAAAGTGTCCGTCCACACCATCCCAATGCTCACCATCAACAACGCCCGGCGATATGGCGTTCACGTTAATTCGGTGTTTGATTAAATCTAAGCCGGCCGACTGCGTAAGACTGATCACAGCTGCCTTGGTGGCACAGTATACCGCCACCATTGGCTCACCACGACGCCCCGCCTGGCTTGCCATATTAATAATCTTTCCACCCTGACCACGCTCAATCATGTGTTTGGCCACCGCCTGCATGGTAAACAACACGCCACCCACGTTAACCGCAAAAACCGAGTCAAAATCGTCTCGGTCAATGTCGACGATGGACGCTGCGGTGAATAAAGCCGCGTTGTTGATCAGGATGTCGATGCCTCCCAGCGTATCAACCGCAGCCACGACGCCGTGCTCAATGCTGGTCGGGTCGGTGACATCGAATCGAATCGCATGGCACGAATCGCCCAGCTCGCTGGCCGAACGGGTGGCTCGGTCGAAATCGATGTCCGCAATCGCCACCGCGGCGCCTTCATCGATGTACGCGCGGGCAAACGAAAAGCCGATACCGCGCGCTGCACCTGTTATCAGCGCCGTTTTACCGGCGAGACGGCCCATCTTCTGATCAAGCCTAGCCGATGCGTTCTCCACGTTCATCGAAACGATGCAGATAAGCTGGATCGACCGACAAAAATACTTTCTCGCCGGGCTTTAATTCCAGATCACCGTGCGCTCTTATCATTAGTGGGTCTTCAAACTTTTCACAATGAACGCGGAAAAAAGTATCCGACCCTAAATGTTCTGAGACCCCAATTTCACCGGCCCAGTCGCCTGTCTGGGTAGAGATGGATAAATGCTCTGGCCTCACACCGATCGTGTGGGCGTGACGATGTTGCGCTTCAGGCCCTGACAATAAGTTCATTTTTGGGGAGCCAATAAACCCGGCAACAAACAGGTTTTTCGGGATCTTGTATAACTCCAACGGGGAACCCACTTGCTCGATCATCCCAGCTCTGAGTACAACAATCTTATCCGCCATGGTCATCGCTTCAACCTGATCGTGTGTCACGTACACCATCGTGGTGGCAAGGCGCAGGTGCAGTTCGGACAGTTCCAGACGCATGCCCACACGCAGTGCTGCATCAAGATTCGATAAGGGTTCGTCAAACAGAAATGCATCGGGTTCGCGAACGATCGCACGCCCGATGGCGACTCGCTGCCGCTGCCCACCCGACAACTGGGCTGGCTTGCGATCGAGGTAATCGTTCAGATTCAATATGCCGGCAACCCCTTCGACGCGCTTATCGATCTCTGCTTTGTCCATTTTGGCCATAATCAGTGGGAAAGCGATGTTTTTCTTCACCGTCATGTGCGGGTAGAGCGCGTACGATTGAAATACCATGGCCAGGCCGCGCTTTGCCGGCGACACATCAGTGGCGTCTTTGCCATCGATTTTCAGCACGCCGCTGGTGGTCTCCTCAAGGCCGGCAATCAACCGCAGAAGCGTCGACTTACCGCACCCGGAAGGCCCAACAAAAACGGTAAATTCGCCGTCCTCAATGGTCAGATCAAGCGGTGGAATGACCTCCACATTGCCGAACGTTTTTGATACTTTCTCGAGAGCGATACTTCCCATTAATCTGACCCTTATTTAACATTGCACCGAAACGCCGCAAACCGGCTTAAAAAAGCGCGCCCCTCCGAATGCACACCACCATACCACTCGCCTACGGCGCAAGCCTGTAGCTTGGCTGAGCTTGGTCCAAACTGTGACAGTTCCGCGCTTCTGAAGGTACTGGGTGAGTGCCTAACGGGCTCCCCGCAAGACGCAAAGTGTGGGCGTCGTTTGCCACGGATGTAGGGCCTAAGAGGGTGATCGAATGGTGATGCCGATAAGTAAGCGTATGTAATTGTTCAAGATTATTAAATTACACCACGATAGTCAACTGGAAATCACGCTCCAAACACCCCCAAATGCTATGCAGACGCACGATAGGAGGCTCGATAGTCCCAAACCACGGATTTGCAGCGGTATAGGGGGTGAATGAGGTAGACGGCGGCAGAGAACTGTCGCACGAGGAGCGACAGGCAACCGGCAACAGGCAACAGGCAACAGGCAACAGGCAACAGGCAACCGGCAACCGGCAACCGGCAACCGGCAACCGGCAACCGGCGACAGGCGACAGGCGACAGGCGACAGGCGACAGGCAACAGGCGACAGGCAACAGGCAACAGGCGACAGGCAACAAAGGGTTGTATGGGCTCAAACTGGCTTTTAAAATGATTGCGAACCGCCTCTCACTGCCATTTCCGTTCGCGAGCTGAGCGTGCCATTCAGATGGCTTTATCAGGCAATCCCTCCCCCGCGGGGGTGTGAGCAGTTACTCTATTTCGTTGAATTCAGCTTTACAGGCTGTATCCCCGATTGAGAGAAATTCGCAACAGGAATTTAGAGTGCGCAAGAATCGGGTGGCTTCATGGACATGAAGGCTCAAGTCACTTATTGGCTGCAATCACATAGAGATACTCTAACGCCACCGTTGCTGCAGCCAGTGAGGTAATCTCGGCGTGATCATAAGCGGGAGCTACTTCGACAAGATCCATTCCAATCAAGTTTATGCCGACCATACCGCGGATCATTTTAAGGGCACAATCGATGCTCACGCCTGCAACAACCGGCGTGCCAGTACCCGGTGCATAGGCAGGGTCAAGACCATCGATATCAAAACTCAAATACGCTTTCTGATCCCCGACACGCTGGCGAATGTGTTCGAGGACCTTGTGTGGCCCGTTATCGTTCACCCAGGCAGCATCCAATACTTCGAAGGGGTGATTGTCAACTTCATAGGTTGTGCGAATGCCAATTTGTATGCTGCGTTCGCAATCTACAAGGCCCTCTTCGACTGCATGATAAAAAACGGTGCCGTGGTCATAGAGACTTCCACCCGAATAATTGTCGGTATGAGCATCAAAATGAATCAGAGCCACTGGGCCATGCATGGCGGCATGGGCACGCAGCAGTGGCAGGGTAATAAAATGGTCACCGCCAAAGGTCAGCATGTTTTTACCAGCCTTCACTATGCGCAGAGCATGGGCCTCCAGATTGTCCACCAACGTCTGGGGTTCACCATGCTTAAAATCGAGGTCTCCCATATCCTCAGCTTGCAATCGATCAGCGAGGCAAAAATCCCAAGGCCAGCGCATTCCCTCCCACATAAGATTAGCGGACGCCTGGCGGATACCTTGTGGCCCGAACCGCGCGCCAGAACGCCCGCTTGTGGCGAGATCGAAGGGTACTCCGCTTATAACTACATCGGTCTCGCTATCTTCCAGTTGCGTGACGCGAGGCAATCGCAAAAAACTCGAAATAGTGATGTAAAGCGGAAGATCAGAATCGGCTGTTTTGTTACTGGGTGCAGCATCCATTAAGTTTTCCGAAAGCCTGTCATTTTTGATCGAAACGGAGAGAGGAGTGTACGCAAAGGCATACAATTAAAGGAACGCATAATATGATCGATCAATTCATGTATCAATCAATACCTTCACGAGGTAACCGGAGTACCTGCAATGCCTCTGCATCCTCTTGATCCAAACCCCGGTATCTTAAATTCATTCTTCACCGCCGCCGATTAAATGAGTGAGTGATAGCACGAACTGAGACAGTTATCCATCGCCTGTCACAAACTCGGAAATACCTAAGATAGGTC
>CALFBL010000018.1 GCA_937951695.1 uncultured Granulosicoccaceae bacterium
ATGCTGACAACGAGCAGCATGGCGATACTGGTGGTAGAGAAAATTGGGCTGACAGTTCGGTGTTCGAAACAACGGCTCATACGACGCCTCAGATCCAGGACAGAGAATAGGTGCTGGAAGACAATCAAACCTGAAAAAGAGGTCAGCTGTTGATCGTATAAACGTAGTTCAGGCAATGCCGAGAATTTACAACGGACATCAGATTTGCTATGTTTCATTTGGCGGGTTGTGTTGCTATGAGATCTTTTTTCGCAAAATTATTTAATTCAATTCAACCCGCCAACTCCTCAAAAAATCGATCATATATCCATGTACTGTAATCTCACCGCCAATGAGGTCTCAGTACTACGCAAATGCAGTGCTTTCGTACTTGTATACCAGTCTCATCAAACGTTTACCCACTGAGTTTATGCATCAGCAGGGTTTAGTGAATGCACTTCACCGCCGTTGGACTTGAAAACCATTTCCTGGCAACCTTTCTTATGGCGGCTTTGGGCCGAAAGCAGAACTACAGCCCTCTACCCAGTCCTACGGAGTAAATCAGACCGAATGCCAATCTTCTAAAAATAAACCTACAACATTCCCTCACAGATAATGAAATCGGCAACAGTCTCTACTCCGTCGTTGGTTTTCAGATTAGCAAACACGAACGGTTTGTCGCCTCGCTGTTGTTTGGCATCGCGCTGCATCACTTCGATTGACACATCCACGTGGGGTGCTAAATCTGTTTTGTTGATGATCAACATATCCGATTTGGTGATGCCAGGCCCGCCCTTTCTCGGAATCTCTTCACCTTGAGCAACATCGATAACGTAGAGCGTTAAATCAGCCAGCTCGGGGCTGAAAGTGGCGGCAAGGTTATCTCCGCCACTTTCTATGATGATCGCTTGCAGGGTTGGGAATTTTTCCACTAGATCGTCAATGGCTGTCAGGTTCATTGAGGCATCTTCACGGATAGCTGTATGAGGACAGCCTCCCGTCTCGACACCGACAATGCGTTCCGACGGCAAGGCTTGGCTCCGCACGAGACTTTCCGCATCTTCCCGGGTGTAGATATCGTTAGTGATGACGGCTATATCCACTCGGTCGCGCAAGTGTTTGCACAACTTGTCAACCAGCGTAGTTTTACCCGACCCCACAGGCCCGCCAATGCCAATGCGCAATGGATTGGGGGCAACAGGTGGAAGACTTTTCGCGGTGGGATTTTCGGTTGTATTGATTGCAGTCATAAGTCAGTGCCGGGGTATCAGGATCGGTATAAACGGGAGTATTGAGTTTCGTGTTGCATGCTAGCCATCGATTGGGCCGGCAGCGAATAACCAATGTCACTTTCAGTTATGGGTAATACGTTCAGGTCGTAGTTGGAGAACACCTCACTTAACCGATACAGCAACCGTTGCCCATCGGTCTGACCCAGCGGCACTAATTTCACCGCTGCGGTAATCTGTGCATCTATCCAGGTGAACCCGAACGCTGTGAGTAAATCCTGTTCATCAATGCCCCACTGCGCAGCAGGCCATGCAATCGCCGCTAACGACGACCGCTGGACTCCGCTTTGAACCGCATTCGGGATAACCAAATCGGGCATGGCTTTCAGTAAACGCACGATGGCACGCGCACGGTTCGAATCTTCGCTGCGCAGTTCTTTTGTGTCCCGGAACGCATGGGCCATACCGGCCCAGTAGTGGAAATCGTCTAGATCGCTTTTACGAGCAGCCTGCCACAGGCACTTTAATAACGGCAATTCCTGTTGCAGAAGAGGCCCATGCAGCCCGTCTTCGAGCCAACTACCGACCGTGTCAGCATCCACCAACCAGCCGTTATGACAGGCTCGTTCAATCCCCTGGGAATAGCTGTAAGTGCCCACCGGCAGTGCCGGGTTAAGCAGTTGTAGCAAGCGAAGTTGAGGCAGCGTGTTCAACGAGTGTGATCGTGTGAGTGTTCGTGCACATGGTCATGATCATGATCGTGAGAGTGGTCATGATCGTGCGAATGAGAATGACCACCGTCATAAGCACCCGCTTCGGGTTCAAACGTTGCCTGCTCACAAGTTACTGTGAATCCGAGCCCAACTAACATCTCATCCAACACATGATCGTGCAAATAAGCCAACATGCCGTCCTCTATTTGCAATTGCACGTGTCGGTTACCTAGGTGGTAACAGGCTCTGGCAAACTGGTGCCGATCCGTACAGCGAACCACAGAGACGGTTTCTGCGGCCGGTAAAATTTCAACGATTGCGGGTTCATCGTTGCTCGAATCGCTATTCGAATGAGCACACAACTTATCGTGCGGGGCCAAAGATTCCCCACGCGGTAATTGAATACCGGCTTCTGTTCCGTCATCGAGTGTGACGCGTAGTCGCGAGCGCATTCGCATGTCCAAAGGCAAGGTAACCGTTGCCTGCGCAGGTGAATCACTGACGACTTTTCGAGTGAATATTTTCATTGATTCGCGTTCTTTCCAATCTTTGATTCAGGAATCATAATTCTGCAACTGCACCCCGTGCAATTAAAACAGTTGATACAGTTGAGCCAGTGGCAGAACCGTTGCTGGCTCGCAGTGCAAGGCCTCGCCATCCGCGGTTACCACATAGGTTTGCGGATCGACCTTGATGTCGGGTTGCCAATCGTTATGCACCATGTCCGACTTTTTCAGATTGCGGCAATTTTTAACGGGCATGCATTGGCGATTCAAGCCCAAAGAATCAGCAACCCCAGCCTCGATACCAGCGACCGACATAAAGGTTACCGAGGTACTTTCCAGGGCTTTACCGTAAGCGCCAAACATGGGGCGGTAGTGCACCGGTTGTGGTGTTGGAATCGAGGCGTTGGGGTCTCCCATCGGGGCGCAGGCAATCATGCCACCTTTGATAACCAGCGACGGTTTGCTACCAAAAAACGCAGGCTTCCAGACACACAAGTCGGCTAGCTTCCCTACTTCAACTGAACCCACCGCGTGCGCGATGCCTTGAGTGATGGCGGGGTTAATGGTGTATTTAGCGATGTAACGCTTTGCTCGCGCGTTATCGCTGTTACTGGGGTCTCCGGGCAAGGAGCCGAATTGCATCCGCATCTTGTGAGCGGTTTGCCAGGTTCGGCAAATGACCTCACCGACCCGGCCCATAGCTTGTGAGTCAGAAGCGATCATCGAAAACGCGCCGCGATCTTGCAAGATGTCTTCTGCTGCAATGGTCTCTTTACGGATGCGCGATTCAGCAAAGGCGACGTCTTCGGCAATCGAGGCGTCGAGGTGATGGCACACCATCAGCATGTCGAGGTGCTCGTCCACCGTGTTCACGGTATAGGGCCGTGTTGGGTTGGTGGACGAGGGCAACACGTTGGATAAGCCGGCTGCCTTGATGATGTCAGGTGCGTGACCGCCGCCCGCGCCTTCGGTGTGGAAGGTATGAATGGTGCGGCCGTTTATAGCTTTAAGAGTGTGTTCAACAAACCCCGATTCGTTCAAGGTATCGGTATGAATCGCCACCTGAATGTCGTATTGATCGGCAACCGACAAACAACAATCAATCGCCGCAGGTGTGGTGCCCCAGTCCTCATGCAGCTTTAGCCCAATCGCACCGGCTTCAACCTGCTCGTTGAGTGCCGGCGCAAGACTGGCGTTGCCTTTCCCAAAAAATCCCAGGTTCATCGGGAAGGCTTCAGCAGCTTCGAGCATACGATACAGATTCCACGGACCTGGCGTGCAGGTGGTTGCGTTGGTTCCGGTGGCAGGGCCCGTGCCCCCGCCCAACATGGTGGTTACGCCTGAGGCCAATGCCTCTTCGATTTGCTGTGGACAAATAAAATGGATATGCGCATCGATACCACC
>CALFBL010000019.1 GCA_937951695.1 uncultured Granulosicoccaceae bacterium
TCCACCAACAGAATCAGCACCGTTGCCACCATCAACTTATCGGCTACCGGATCGAGGAAAGCGCCGAACCGGCTCTCCTGATCCCACAGCCGTGCAAGGTATCCATCCAGCCAGTCGGTGATGGCGGCAAGGATAAAGACGATCGCTGCCAGCGGTCGTGCCCATGGGTATGGGAGATAAAATATCACCACGATGACCGGCAGCAAGACGATGCGCATCAGTGTCAGCAATGTGGGTAAATTCATCAACATGGTTAAGAGCTGCGCTTCAAGCCTTGCGTAGGGTGCAGCTCATCATAAACCTTATTGGCCAAGGCTTCACTGAAGCCCGGCACTGCGGCTATATCTTCAACCCCGGCCTTCTGCAGTCTGTGCAAGCCACCGAAATGCGTTAATAATTGTTTACGTCGTTTTGGCCCCAAACCCCGAATGTCCTCCAGCACACTTTTCTGGCGTTTTTTTGCACGCTTTCCTCGGTGACCGGTGATCGCAAAGCGATGCGCTTCATCACGAATTTGCTGCACTAGGAGCAACGCGGCTGAATCCCCACGCAGTTGCACATCGCGCTCTTGACCACACAGCAGCAAGGTCTCGTCCCCCGGCCGGCGATCCGGCCCCTTCGACACGCCCACAACTTCTACCGTGTTGATCTGCAATTCGTTCATCACATCTAGCGCCATTGACACCTGCCCTTTGCCGCCGTCAATGAACAAAATATCCGGCAAATCCAGGCCTTCTTTCAAGCGCCTGGAATACCGGCGCATCAACGCTTGCTTCATCGCAGCGTAATCATCGCCTGGGGTTATATCGGTGATATTAAAGCGTCGATACTCTGAGGTATTGGGCCCTTCCGCGTTGAACACCACGCACGAGGCCACCGTTGCCTCACCCATGGTGTGAGAAATGTCAAAACACTCCATACGCCCGGGCGAGTCCTCCAGACCCACCAGCGTTCGCACCGCCTCCAGGCGAGCGGCCATGCCAGAGCGTGACGCCAACCGAGCCTGCAAGGAAACGTTGGCGTTGGTCAAGGTCAAGGCTTGCAACTTGGCCCGATCCCCACGCACCCGATGAACGATAGGCACCGCATGACCCACGCGTTCGGCAAACACAGCAGTGAGTAATTCAGCGTCTTCCACCGGTTCGCTCAGGATGATTTCTTTGGGCAGTTCGTGTTCAAGATAAAACTGCGTGATGAAGGCATTGAGAATTTCAGCACTGCTGGTATCGCCGGGGCTCGCCGGGTAGAACGCCTTGTTGCCGAGGTTCATGCCGTTACGGATGTAGAACACTTGCACACAACATTGCCCACCAGACACCGCCGCCGCGACGTAATCCACATCTCCGCCCTCCTTCATGGCGTTTCCCATGTCACTGACCGCTTTCAGGCTGCCGATCTGATCGCGGTACTTCGCGGCTCTTTCAAAATTCAGTGCCGCACTCGCATCCTCCATGCGCTTAGCCAAGTCGTTCACCACCACCTGACTTTTGCCTTCCAGTACTTTGACGCTCATCTCCACGTCGTGACGATAATCCTCAGGGCTGACTTTGCCCACGCAAGGCGCGGTGCAACGTTTTATCTGATGCTGCAAGCACGGTCTTGACCGGTTGTTAAAGTAGCTGTCTTCGCATTGGCGCACTTTGAATAGTTTTTGCACCAGGCTCATCGAACGCTTTACCGCTCCGGCACTGGGAAAGGGGCCAATGTATTTGCCTTTGCGACGACGAGCTCCGCGTTGGTACGCGAGGCGCGGGAATTCATCTTCGGTGGAGATATAGATGAACGGGTAACTTTTATCGTCGCGAAGCACCACGTTGTAGCGCGGGCGGTGCTCTTTGATCAAGTTGCATTCGAGCAGCAAAGCTTCTGCGTTGTTGCCGGTTACCGTGGTTTGCACGTTGACGATTTGCGCCACCATCGCCCGCGTTTTCGGGCTGTCGATGGATTTTTGAAAATAGCTGGACAAACGGTTTTTTAAGTTGCTGGCCTTACCGACGTACATGATGTCGCCGTTAGCGTTCATCATGCGATACACGCCGGGACGCTCGGTCAGCGTTTTCAAGAACGCCGCCGAGTCGAACTGTGGGACGGTTTCAGTCCCCTCGTGTGATGCCATGCCTGAGTGCGAGCCTTACCAATTCAGCGGTGGTGGACACGTCGAGCTTCTGAAATGCCCGTGTGCGGTGTGTGCTGACCGTTTTTTCACTGATAAAAAACTGCTCAGCGATGCGTATATTGCGCTTGCCGTTGATCAGTTCGTCCACAATTTCACGTTCGCGCGGCGTGAGCTGATCGAACGGGTTATCCGGACGCCCGTTGAGCATATCAAACGCAAACTCTCTCGCCACTACCGCCGACATATGTTGATCTCCCGCAACCACGGTTTCGATCGCTTGCAACATCTCGCTGGCGTCACAACCCTTGCAAAGTCAAAAACGTACGCCTGCAACCGCAAGCGCCGCAATCCTTCGCTGGCCCGATCCTGTCGATTGGCAATCTGGTCGTACCCAACATGGGCCCTCGGATTGCCAGCATCCACAGCACGATCACAGCGACCCTGCCAATGGACAGCGGACCGGTGGCACGACAATTCCGCAGGCACCCAGCCGAACTTTATCTGGGCGCGCCTGTGACAGACCGTCAGATCACACTGCTTGGTTCTTCATTGGACCAATTTGCCGCCGTTGATCTGACTGTCCCGGTTGGTGCAGACAGTCAAGTGATCCGGATTGACTTCGACGCAAACGCAGCCGGTGGCTGGGCGATCGCCCCC
>CALFBL010000020.1 GCA_937951695.1 uncultured Granulosicoccaceae bacterium
GATATAGAAGGTTTTGTCGTCAGGGCTCCAGCACGGTCCATTGGTGCACATCAAACCTTGTTCAACCTGATGCACACTCAGATCTGGGTCGAGCCGCCAGAGGCCACAGTTTCTCAGCTCCTCCTTATCGTCCATCCCGCCGGCGAAGAACCGGCCACGCCGATCGACTTTGCCATCATTCAAACGAGTCCGGGGCGTATCGGCGTCGATCTCCTTTATCAACTCCAACTCTAGCCGATCGCCTTTGAAGTCCATGAAATAGAAGCCGTCACAGAGCGCTGCGACCGCTCCTCCCTGCTCGCGCAGCGCCAATGCACCGATGTCTTTGGGCAAGTCCCAGCTTTCAACTTTTTCGGTCTTCGGATCCATTCTCCAGACCGCCTTTTTCCCCAACCTCGGTCCCGTGCAGTCAAGCCAGTAGAGTCGGCCTTCTTCGACGTCCCAGACTGGCCCCTCACCTAAATGGTTGTCGCATTTCAGAATACATTCGATGGTTATTGACATGTCCCGTCCTCTTCGATTATCGGCCGGCCTGCGCGAGCCGAGGCGTTGACATAACGTTAATCGATAATCTAAAATAGATCAATCAGGCAAGCTGTCTATATTTGGGAGGGCGCCGCTGAGCGTCCAGTTGCACAGGGTTTGCCGGATCTGGTCAGGTGCACAGACAGTGTTTGTGGTCATCAGGCAGGTATAGGAGACACTAATGGGTACCTCGAGTGGCATGATGGACGCGTTGGTTCTGACCGCACCGCGCGAGTTTAAAATCATGAGCGTGCCGATTCCTGTACCGGAAGGCGACGAAGTGTTGGTCAAGGTCGACACAACCTTTATCTGCGGCACCGATCCTCACATCATTAATGGCGATTTCCCGGGTTTCTGGCCACGCGAATTTCCTTTCACACCGGGCCACGAATGGTCTGGCACCATTGTGGATACCGGCCCCAAAGCTGCAGCGCTTGGCTGGTCTGTGGGCGATCGAGTCTGCGCCACATCGCATGTCGGCTGCGGGTACTGTCGTAACTGTGTCACCGGTCGTTACACCATTTGTCTGAATTACGGCAATGAAAAGATCGGCCATCGACAGCACGGCCACTACACCCCGGGTGCCTACGCTCAGTACATGCGCTCTTCGGTCAAGAGCATTTACAAAATTCCCGAAGCCATGGATCTTGAATATTCTGCGTGTGTTGACCCGCTCAGTATCGCGCTCTACACCGTGAATCGCAGCCGCTTCGAGCCAGGCGATGACGTCCTGATTATGGGCACCGGGCCCCAGGGCTTGATGGCACAGCTATGTGCACAAGCAATGGGCGCGGGCCGCGTCATCATCGCTGGCAGCGGCGAACGGCTAGAACTTGCACAGAAACTCGGGGCTGTTGGTATCGACTATCGCACGACCGACGTGCTTGAAGCCATCAAAGATTTAACCGGTGGGTTGGGGGTACCTCGTGTACTGGAGTGCGCAGGTACTGCGAAAGCTATTAATCAGGCTTGTCTTGCCGCCGGACGGGGTGGGGTCGTATCGATGATTGGTATACCCCATGAGGATCCCACGTTGCCGATCAAGCGGATGGTGCTAGATGAGATTGAACTAGTCGGAAACCGTGCGAATCCGAATACCGCAGAACCTGCGATCGCGATGTTGTCCGAAGGGCGCGTTGATTTGAAACCGCTTATGTCGCACAAATTTGCTTTGTCGGACTTTGGCAAAGCGCTGGAAATCTACGAAGGACGCAAAGACGGTGCGATGAAGGTCGCGATAAAACCCAACTGAACATTCTGATGCTCGATCACCGCTACTCGTTGCCCCCGATAACCTTTGACAAACACACGGCATCTACATGACCCAGTCTGGAAAAGTCATTATCACCTGCGCGATTACCGGCGCGATCCATACCCCGTCAATGACACCGTATCTGCCAATAACCCCGGACGACATTACCAGAGAAGCCTTGGCCGCTGCTGAGGCGGGGGCTGCCATTTTGCACCTGCATGCCCGCGATCCGGAAACCGGTCAGCCCGACCAAACCCCGGAAGGCTTCGCACCTTTTCTGCCGCGGATTAAACAAAGCACTGATGCGGTTGTCAATATCACAACCGGTGGAAGCCCTTACATGAGCGTGCAAGAACGAGTTGCACCGGCGGCAAAATTCCAGCCTGAGGTAGCCTCGCTCAACATGGGGTCGATGAATTTTGGGCTCTATCCGATGCTCAAGCGTTTCAAGGAATTCAAGTTCGATTGGGAACGACCTCACCTGGAAGGATCGCGCGATCTGGTATTCCGCAATTCTTTCGAGGATATCGAATACGTACTTGAGACCTGCTACGGCAATGGCACACGCTTTGAGTTTGAGTGCTATGACATCTCGCATTTGTATAACCTGGCGCATTTCGCAGAACGTGGCTTGGTGAAAGCGCCCTTCTTTGTACAGTCGGTATTCGGTCTGTTAGGTGGGATCGGTGGACACCCCGAAGATGTGATGCACATGAAACGCACTGCGGATCGCTTGTTCGGTTCCGACTACCGGTGGTCTGTGTTAGGTGCTGGTGCCAATCAGTTGCGGATCGCTGCACAGTCAGCCGCTTTGGGTGGAAACGTTCGGGTTGGGCTGGAAGACAGCATCTGGGC
>CALFBL010000021.1 GCA_937951695.1 uncultured Granulosicoccaceae bacterium
CATCACAACTGGCCCAAAGTACGACTCTGCCAAGTCTGATGCTCAACGTGATGTCTGCTGCAAATCTCAATCGACAAATCTTTGATCTGCTGTGTATCACTGCTGACCGTTCGGGTTTCCTTGGCTAGTGTGAAACACAATTCCGGGGCGGCGCTCGGGACTATAGTGCCATTGCCGGAGAATTGGATGGATTGTGATTTGCTGCCATCGCAAGGCGCTAGTCCAATGACTGTACCAGTTTTGATTGAAGGCACTACGACACAGACATCCAATTCCGGCATATAAAGTATGCCTTCAGAAAATTTGCTTGAATCAAATATTTGATCCATATCGAGCTTGCCGGCTGAGCTGTCGCAGGTATGTCCCTGCAGTACATCGTCAGTATTCGCTTGTCCGTCCTGGTCACGGGCAACATCCATGCAATAACCGCTCTGAGCGTTGTCTAGCCTGTCGACAAGAACAATCTCCACGTTCTCGGCAGACGCAAGATTTGCAGTAATCAGTGCAACCAGTGCTACGGGAATAGTTGTAAGGGTTTTAACCATCGGGAGCTAACCTTTTGCAATGTTTTGACTCTCTGATAATAGTGAGTTTGATAACAGAACTAAAGAAACAATATGGAAATCAGTGGATCGGTAAACTTTCGTTGATTAACATGGCCTGACAAATTACCCAGTTAAAGTAAGCGAAACATTAAGCCTGCGCGAGTGTTATGACGATGTTGTTGAGGAAGTCTTTGAGGGCTTTTCAAGCAGATAAAGAAATGTTGCATACGATGCCAAGGCGAGGAACACCAGAACAAATCCGTATAACAGGTCAAAGCCAGCGACCGCGACAAGCAAGCCATACACACCCCCCAAAGCGGCGGCTGATAACCCGTAGCCCGCGCGATTAAATCGGTCGTACCAGCGCAAAACACTGGAGAACAAAAGAAATAGGCCGATTAATAAAACGGCAAAAATGACCATTTGCCCCCACAGATGCGTTTCAGCATTGGAAAAAACAAACAGATTTGAAAATACAATCCACGGGGCGACGGATATAAGCGCTGCTTTTTCCTTTATCATCCAAACCGACTTCGTGTTACCGCCCATCAGTTTACTATGATTCGGCGGCCATTCTAAGCCTTCCGTACAAGACCAGCACGAACATAATCCAGAGATTGATGGAACCGCCCGACCCTTCGCTCGTGGTGCGTTCGATGAGCGGCGCGTCGTTACTTAAGGTGTCGAACGGAGAATCAGTGGCTGAATTACTGCCAGACCGACTATAAATCCTCAGCTGTCCAAGCAGCTCGCCGCCTAAGTACGCGGTGGGACTGGCGGTGGGTAAATCACTGGTCGCTGCATGAAATCGTATCGATACTGTGAAGTTACCAGGGTCGGTAAAAAAGAATGGGTAGCTAAATGTGGAAGTTGCATCGGTCGGTAGCACTTTGCACCGACTGATTGTGCGTACAACAATCTCTGAAGCCGCCTCCATCACGGACGCAATGGCGCAGAACGGTTCTTCGGCGCCACTGTTCAAGACGCCTACCTCGATGTCAAAGGATTCACTGATCGCCAAATTCCGTTGCGGAATCTCGGTTTCAGTAACGCTTAAGCGCGCTTCAAATTGAGGATCAGCCACGGTGACCTTACGTTCCGCGCGCGACAGAACTGCCCCACTCTGATCCAGCAGACTCAGGCTCACCTGGTAGTCGCCCGGTTCCGTAAACGTGTGAGTAACAAACCCGCGTGACTCCACGCGCGCAGTGCCTTGCTGGAAATCCCACCGACACAAGGTGTTCTCACTCTGCTCGATTGACTGCGTATCAACGGTCGATCCGCCGCAATCGAAGGCGAACGTCAGTGGACCTTCGATTGGCTCGAATTCAATGCGAGCTATGTCGACGTTTACCGTGTCCTCAAGACCTCCCTGTCCATCAATACCGGTTCCGCCATCGATTAAAATTGGCCCACTCTCGGTGGGATCCTCGTATCGAATTTCGTAGATTGTACCGATGTTAAAGCCGTCGACGACACCGCTAAGAAATGACATCATGTAGATTCTACCGCCAGCCCCGCTGTAGAACATCACAGGCGCACCCAACTCAATCGGGTTCCCCGGATCGGTGCCGGTGGCCAAGTTGATCTCATCAAACCAACGCCCCGTCTGCGCATCGGTTCCCAGTATACGAACCCAATCGTTACGATAGTCACCGGCGATGTAGCGTCCTTCAAGCCACGCCGGATAGGCCGCACCAAAGCGCGCTGCGCCCACAATAGCCGCTTGATAATCGTTCTCCGGCACATGATCGTATTGGTACTGCGAATCGATCACGGGCTCGGGTGGATCAAACTGACAGGCGTCCAGATACTGATAATCGGTGACGTAGGTTTCCACACCGTGGCAGGGCCATCCTACATAGCCACCGAGCTGCGAGGAAACGCGATACGCCGACTCCACCTGGTTCCAGCCAACCATGTATATGATCAACTCGTGCTCGGGCGAGAACATGAACCGGTACGGGTTACGCAAGCCGTAGACAACGATTCGGGATGCAAAGTCATGCGGATCCCCCGTCCAGTAAGGGTTACTATCCAACCCAAGCCCGGTATCGGGATCCACGCAGAGCAGTTTTCCGCTGAGGTTATCAAAGCGAGCCGCACGCACCGCGTCCGGTTCGGCACGGTAAAAACCAGCACCATCACCGGTGGCCAAACACACAGCCCCCCTCACGGGGTCAAACGCCACCCCACCCACGGTGTGGCTGCCACTGTCCGAATAAATGCAATCGGCACCCATTGGATAATCGCTGCAGGAAGGCGCGTCGGGGGTGCCCCGCATCTTGCCCAGTATGAGTTGCTCGGACGTTGGATCGCCGATGTAATCGTCTATTTGATACCAGGCCAGTCC
>CALFBL010000022.1 GCA_937951695.1 uncultured Granulosicoccaceae bacterium
AGTCACCGGTGTAGTGTAGCAACGGTAGGCCGGTGTGAACCGCTGACGGTCGATGCTCGACGCGCCCAGCCGATTTTCATAGCCCAAGACCCAGCATGGCTTCCAGCCCGGGTACATACCCCAGGACCAGCAGGATAGCCAGCGAATACAGAGTGATGATGGCCAGAAGCTGGCTGCGAGAGGCGGCTATCTGCTCCTGACCAGGCTCAGCAATACCGACCCGAGGGGGCTTTGGCGCCGATTTACCGTCACAGATGCTGGGAGACATCGGGTGAATAGCGTCTTTCATGGGGTAGCTCCCTCGAGTTGGTATGGCGGCTATTTAAGCGCACGACCAAGGCTATTCAATGATCAGAATCGGAATCTTGCTGCAGCAATTCTGATGAATTAAGACGGCTTTGCACCAAGACACAGTTATAGAGCGCGAGCTTGCTATGCTGAGGGCTCCTATGGTATCCGATGAAGCGGTTGTGCTCTGATGACATCATCCAATCCCCGAACCGTAGTGCTGGTTGAAGACGAGGCGGCGTTACGCGAAAACTACCGCTTCGCACTGGAAAGAGCGGGTTACCGTGTGGTGGATTTTTCGGCTGCCGATACGGCTCTGGCTGCGTGCAAAAAATCGTTGCCAGATCTCGCGTTGATTGATATCGCTCTAGGTAATGAAAGCGAGGCAGGCTTTGGGTTGTGCCAGTCGCTGCGGGCCTTGTCAGCGCAATTACCCATTATGTTCCTTACCGCTCGCGACAGCGAACTCGATGTTATCTCTGGGCTCAGGTTGGGCGCTGACGATTACCTGACAAAAGACATAAGCCTGCAGCAGATCATCACCCGCGTCAGCACTTTGTTGCGTCGGGTTGACGCGCTCAGCGCACCAACGACAACGGCTGTCCAACACCTCGCCGAATTAACTCTGGATCACGATCGATTGCTGGCGTCGTGGTCAAACCAAAAAGTGGATCTGACGGTGACCGAGTTCTGGTTGGTGGCCTGTCTGGCAAAACATCCCGGGCAGGTGAAAAGTCGTCAGCAACTGATGGAGGCTGCAAATCTGGTGCTGGACGATCAAACCATTACGGCTCATGTTAAGCGCATTCGAAAAAAATTCGTGCACCTTGATGGGAATTTTTCAGCGATTCAAACCGTTTATGGCCTTGGCTATCGCTGGTTAGACAACGATACCGCTGCTTAGCCGATGGTGAATTAGCGAAACACCTATGCGCTTAAAAATGCAAATGCTGGTGGCTGGGCTTATCACCCTGGTCATCCCGGCGGTGGGCTTGCACAGCATTAGGCAGCTCGACGATGCGTTGGAGCAATCGCGCCGACGTGAGCAGTTGCTGCGGGTTGAAAACTTAGTCGCATCCTTAAGCACTCAAGCCAAGTTGGATGAGCAACTCGCGCGTCGCCAAGCCGACCCGCGCGCAGATGATTTGTACGCGGCACGTGCCCGGTTCCCGCTGCAGATTGATGGCTACGCCGATGATTGGCGCGAACTCGCAGGCGCAACTGTTAAACTAACTCAGTCGGATCATTCAATGCTTGCACCGAGCGCCAGCGTCTCGGTTCGAACCACTGCGCGCCACGGGCGGTTGTTTTTCTTCGTTGAGGTCACTGACGATTTGGTGGTGTTTCATCAGTGGTCTGCGCCGGTGTTTGTCTACGCAGAAGGTGAAGAGCCCGATCCTGCCGAGCGTTTATCCAATGGCGATGCGCTGCAAGTGTTAGTACAAACCCCTGACGGGCTGGCAACACATGGACTGTTTCGCGCCGTTGCTCCGGGGCCGTTGATCGCCCGAGCTGCGTCGTCTGGCGAAACCCGACGGTTGGGTAGTGCTCTGGGCCTCTGGCGAGGTTACTGGACTGGGACGCCGTCGGGGATGCAGCTGGAGATGTCGATTCCCTTACCACCAGACGGATCCACCGTCGGTATCGCGTATGTCGATGTCGATGTGGATGTGGATGTCGATGTGGATGTCGATGTGGATAAACGCCAACAGCTGAACCAACACTGGGTCGGTAGCCTTGCCCCGGTGGAGATGGCGTCCCGCCATAGGAGCGGTGTTGTCAGTGACAGTGATCCGCGCCTTTGGCATGCTTCTGCGATTGCTCGCCGTGCACTAACATCTTGGGTAACACCGACCACACGAGCACGGTTGTTCGACGCCAAAGGACGACTAATGGCGGATGTCAATGAGTTCTACTCGGTGGATGAGACGAGTGCTAGTTTCGATCCTGCGACATCGAGTTTATGGGATGCGCTGGTGTACCGTTTTGTTTCAGCGATGCTGCGGATCGGCAGTGATGAGAACACCTCGACGCCTTGGTATCAACGGCTTGATGGGTTGCATCTGCCGGATACGTTTTTAATCGATCAAGACGATTTTTTCGAGCCGCGTCGATATCAGACCGACGAATCTGATTTTGTTTTGGGAACGCTGGCGCCGCTGCCGAAGCAATTCGGTGACGGGTATTTATTGTTCGAAGCCAACGACAGTCGCGCGTCTTCCTATGCGGGAAGCCGCTTTGCGCAGCTGCTCAGTTTATTGATTCTGGTGAGTTTTGCGGTCGGTGGATCTCTGCTTACGTTTGCCACCGTGCTGTCGTTTCGTATTCGCAGGCTGTCAAAACAGGCCAGTGCCGCTATATCGCGAGATGGTCGTGTGGTGCGTTTTCAAGCGAGTACCGCTCGTGATGAAATCGGTGAGCTGTCGCGTACTCTGGGTTCGCAGTTAGCGCGGACCAAAAATTACACCCATTACCTAGAAGCGTTGTCCAGCCGCCTCTCGCACGAACTGCGAACCCCCTTATCGGTGGTTAAAACCTCGCTAGAGAACATCGACACCGCTGCACTCAATCAACAAACCTTGCGACTGCTTGAGCGAGCCGATGGGGGTGCTGATCAGCTTGGCCACATCATCAAGGCGCTGGTGGAATCGACCCGTCTGGAACAAGCCGTTGAACAGGCGCAAAAGATGGACATTTTATTGGGCGAATTCATGAGGGGTGCCTTGGCTCGCTACCGACAGGTGTACCCCCAGACACAATTCACCGTAAAAAACTTAGGTGGCGATTGCCTCTACGCGTCGCCTGAGCTGCTGCAGCAAGCGTTGGACAAGCTGGTGGACAACGCGGTGAGCTTTTCTAGCGATGGCTCGGTCTCGTTAGTTGCTGCGCAGCAAACCCGGGCCAACCAGCGTTGGGTAACGCTTGCGGTCTCGAATCCGGGCGAGCTGCGTGGAGGTGTCGATGTGGCGGGTGTCTTCGATCCGATGTTTTCGTCCCGTCACGACGACGGCAACCTGCATCTGGGGCTGGGTCTGTACATCGTTCGGATGGTGGCCGAGGCTCATCGAGGCGAGGCACGGATGCACCAAGCCAACGGTTACGTTACCGTGGCAATTGATATTCCCGGCAATATGCGCGCATCGAGACAAAATCGTTCAAACTAGCGCGATGAGCGAAACCAAACCAGCGCACAACCGCGCACCGATCGTCAAGATCCGCGGGTTAACCAAAACCTACGGCAATGGCCACTCGGCGCTAAAAGACGTCAACCTCGACATTCATGAAGGCGAGATCCTCGCCGTACTGGGTCCTAACGGGGCTGGGAAAACGACGTTGATCTCCATTATTTGTGGCCTCGTCAATGCCACCGGCGGGTCGGTGACGGTGGGTGGCTACGATCACGTCAAGCAATATCGTCAATCGCGTGAACTCATTGGCCTGGTGCCGCAAGAGCTCGCCTTGGGTGCGTTTGAATTGGTTGAAAACACCGTCGCCTTGAGCCGTGGGTTGTTCGGCAAACCGAGAAATCCTGAGTTTGTAAACTCTCTGTTGGACAAATTGTCCTTGGTGGATAAGGCCGATAGTCCTGTGAACCGTTTGTCGGGTGGGATGAAACGACGCGTTCTGATCGCCAAAGCGTTGTCGCATGAACCACGGGTGTTGTTTCTGGATGAACCGACCGCTGGTGTTGATGTGGAACTTCGAAAAGACATGTGGGCGGTGATCGATGAACTGCGCGCCGATGGTGTGACCATCATTCTCACCACGCACTATATCGAAGAGGCTGAGGCCATCGCCGACAGAGTCGGGGTCATCAACGACGGCGAAATTCTGGTCATTGACGACAAGCAGGCGTTGATGGACAAACTGGGTAAAAAACAACTGGTGATCGAACTTAGAGAATCGATTGCGTCGATTCCGGCACCGCTAGAACACTACTCGCTGCAATTGAATTCCGCTGGCGATGCGCTGACCTTCACCTATGATGTTCGCGCAGAACGTACCGGAATCACACAGCTGTTAAATGCTGTGCAAAGCGCTGGACTGGGGCTTAAAGATCTCAGCACCTCGCAATCGTCTCTTGAAGACATATTTGTCAACCTGGTAGCGGCAGACTCATGAACACAGAAGCAATCAAAGCGATATATACAGCTGAGATGCGTCGCACCCGAAACACCTTATTGCAATCAATTGCCTCGCCGGTGTTATCGACGTGCTTGTATTTTATTGTGTTCGGGTCAGCAATTGGGTCGCGCATAGAGTCTGTAGGTGGGGTCTCTTACGGGGCGTTTATTGTTCCCGGTTTGATGATGCTCTCGTTGTTGACTCAAAGTATCTCCAACGCTTCTTTTGGTATCTTTTTTCCAAAATTTACCGGTACGGTGTATGAAGTGCTGTCTGCACCGGTGTCCTTTTTCGAAGTGATTGTCGGCTATGTAGGTGCGGCGACAACCAAGTCGTTGATCATTGGCGTCATCATTTTGATCACTGCCAGTTTTTTTGTGGATCTGCGTATCGAGCACCCGTTTTGGATGCTGGCGTTTTTACTGATGACGTGCGTAGCGTTCAGTCTGTTTGGGTTTATTATCGGTTTGTGGGCCGATAACTTTGAGAAACTCCAGCTGGTCCCGTTGCTGATCATTACGCCTTTGGTGTTTCTCGGCGGTACCTTCTACTCCATCGACATGCTGCCACCGTTGTGGCAGAAGATATCTCTGTTTAATCCCTTGTTGTACTTGATCAGTGGTTTTCGCTGGAGCTTTTACGAAGTGGCGGATGTGAACGTGGTGCTTAGCCTTACGATGACCGCCGGGTTCTTGCTAGCGTGTCTGCTGGTGGTGTGGTACATGTTTAAAACCGGTTACAAACTCAAGCAGTAGGTGTCACGCGTCGACGGCCCGCGTTGCCGGCACCGATTTCGGTCGCTGGTTTCATGCATTTGTGTTGGCGCATCGGTAGTGATTGTGAGAAAATCGACGTAATTAATTCTCGGAAGCACTAATTAGTGAGTGTATTTTTCAAAGGAAGCTTGGCAGACACCGACTCAGCCATTCTCGATTCGATCAACTCAGAGCTTGGCAGACAACGCCATGAGATCGAACTCATTGCGTCAGAAAACATCGTCAGCGCGGCAGTCATGGAAGCGCAGGGCTCTGTGATGACGAACAAGTACGCTGAAGGCTATCCGGCAAAACGTTACTATGGTGGCTGTGAGCACGTCGATACAGCCGAGAACCTCGCTATCGAACGTGCGTGCAAATTGTTTGACTGCTCCTACGCCAATGTGCAACCGCATTCAGGGGCTCAGGCCAATCAGTCGGTTTTTCTTGCGCTGCTGCAGCCCGGTGACACTTTCATGGGCATGGACCTGTCAGCAGGCGGGCACTTAACGCACGGCTCTCCGGTCAATCAATCGGGTAAGTGGTTCAATGCGGTTACCTACGGCGTTGACGAAACCAGCCACCGGATCGATTACGACGCCCTGATGGAAGCGGCAAAAGAACACAAACCAAAGCTGATCATCGCCGGTGGTTCGGCCTACCCGCGGCAGATAGATTTCAAGAAGTTTCGCGAAGCAGCGGACGCTGTGGGTGCCATCCTGATGGTCGACATGGCTCACTTTGCAGGTCTTGTGGCTGGTGGGTATCATCCCAACCCACTCGATTATGCTGACGTGGCAACCACCACCACGCATAAAACTCTGCGCGGTCCGCGCGGTGGAATGATTGTGTCGCGTAATGCTGACTTAGGCAAAAAATTTAATTCAGCGGTGTTTCCCGGGCTGCAAGGCGGGCCGCTGATGCATGTCATCGCCGCCAAAGCGGTGGCCTTTGGTGAGGCGTTACAACCGGAATTTAACGAGTACTGCAAAAACGTCATCGACAACGCCTCTGCCATGGCAGAGGCGTTAAAAGTCGGTGGCTTGAATGTGATATCGGGCGGTACCGACACGCACGTCGTACTGATCGACTTACAACCCAAGAAAGTCACCGGCAAAGCGGCCGAGGCCGCTCTGGGACGCGCCGCGATTACCTGCAACAAAAACAGCATCCCGAATGATCCAGCGTCTCCGTTTGTTACCTCGGGCGTTCGCCTGGGCACACCGGCGGGCACCACACGCGGGTTTGGCGTTGATGAATTCAAACACGTGGCAACGTTGATCCTGGAAGTGCTCGATGGTTTATCAGCTAATGGTGAAGCGGGCAACCATGAGGTTGAACAGAGAGTTCACGCGAAAGTGGTTGACTTGACTGATCAATTCCCGATCTACTAAAACCTGAACGTGTCGGTGACGATCAGGGACGATCGCTGTCGCGGGACCGATCAATCGTGGTGCTCAGCAGCACCACAGGCAGTAGCCCCACCAGTACGATCAGCAGTGAAAATAACGCGCTCTCGCCGATGAGCTCGTCCGAGGCAAACTGGTACACCTGAGTGGCCAGTGTGTCGAAATTAAATGGGCGTAGTACCAGAGTGGCCGGTAACTCTTTCATGCCGTCAACGAATACCACCAGCGCTGCAGTCAGTAGCCCGCTTCGCATCAGGGGCAAATGCACCCGAGTCAGAATACCCAGCGACGATTGACCCAGCGATCGAGCAGCATCGTCCATATGAGGGCTGATTTTTTTCATGCTAGAGTCAATGCCGCCTTGGGCCACGGCTAGAAATCGCACCGTGTAGGCAAATACTAAAATGCCCATCGACCCGGACAGCAGCAGCCCGGTCGATACATCAAAGCGCTCACGCATGAACGCATCCAGCGCATTATCGAATCGGGAAAACGGAATCATGATCCCAATGGCGAGAACAGCTCCTGGGATAGCGTAGCCTAAGCTGGACACCTGAACGGCTGCCTTCAGCGCCGTACTGTTGATCAAGCGCTTACTGTAACTGAGCAACAAACCGATGGTAACGGCGGTCACCGCTGCCATGGCGGACAACGTAATGCTGTT
>CALFBL010000023.1 GCA_937951695.1 uncultured Granulosicoccaceae bacterium
TCCTCGCAGTTTCTTTGCACCAATGAGTTTTGGTAACTGTGGTTACGCACTGCCCACCATGATCGGCGCCAAGTGTGCAGCCCCTGAGCGTCCAGCCGTGGCGTACGCGGGCGATGGTGCGTGGGCCATGAGCATGACCGAAATCATGACTGCAGTGCGCCACAACATTCCAGTGACGGCCGTGGTTTTCCACAACCGTCAATGGGGTGCGGAGAAGAAGAACCAGGTGGACTTCTACGGTCGTCGGTTCGTGGCAGGTGAACTAGAGAGCGAAAGCTTTGCAGACATCGCTAAGGCGATGGGTGCAGAAGGTGTGACTGTGGATCAATATGGGGATGTGGGTAAAGCGTTAAGCGGTGCCATTGATGCGCAGATGAATCACGGGAAAACCACGGTGGTTGAAGTGATGTGTAACCGCGAATTGGGCGACCCTTTCCGTAAGGATGCGTTGTCGAAGCCGGTACGGCACTTGGCCAAGTACAAAGACTACGTTTGATACGGCAGGTTTTGTAAAACAAACAGTTGAAGACCAAGCGTTGAAAGAGGGCGGTGTTAAGATAACATCGCCCTTTTTTTGTCTCACTGACGCTACTGGATAGTTTGATATGGCAATCGTTGCATTTATAGGTTTGGGTGTCATGGGTTTCCCGATGGCGGGGTACCTGGCAAAGAACGGCCACACGGTTCGGGTGTATAACCGCACTTCAGCCAAAGCCGCGAACTGGGTTAAAGACTACGGCTGCAGTGCACACGAAACACCCAAAGAAGCCGCTTCGGGCGCTGATTTTGTAATGGCCTGTGTGGGCAACGATGATGATCTTCGATCGATTGCTATTGGTGACACCGGCGCATTGGCGGGTATGAAAAGCGGCTCAGTGTTTGTTGATCACACCACCGCGTCAGCGACGGTTGCTCGTGAGTTGCACGGCCTGGCCGGTGAACAAGGGGTGGCGTTTCTGGACGCTCCGGTCTCCGGTGGCCAGGCGGGTGCTGAAAACGGCGCTTTAACGATCATGGTTGGTGGCGACGATGCGCCTTATCAGCTGGCCGAGCCGCTCATGCAACACTACGGAAAATCGGTTCGACTCATGGGGGCAAGCGGGGCCGGTCAACTGACAAAAATGGTCAATCAGATTTGCATTGCAGGTTTGGTTCAGGGTCTGTCTGAAGGGTTGCATTTTGCCGAATGCGCCGGCCTTGATGGCAAAGCGGTGATTGATGTGATTGCCAAAGGGGCGGCTCAGTCGTGGCAGATGGAAAATCGCTACGAGGGCATGCTCGATCGTCATTTTGATTACGGTTTTGCCGTGGACTGGATGCGAAAGGATTTGGGCATTGTTCTGGACGAGGCAAAAAACAACAAGGCCTCCCTTCCAGTCACGGCGATGGTAGATCAGTTTTACTCCGATGTTCAGGCGCAAGGCGGCGGCAGATGGGACACCAGTAGCTTGATTGTGCGCTTGCCCCGTGCAAAATCATGAATTCGTTGTAGCTTCTGTTAACCCGGTAGGGTCATGCCCTGCAGATAGCCACCAGCGCGGCCGTTAGCTCAGTGGTCTAGTTGGGTTTTGTGGATGTGATCGGTTTCACGTTGCCCAACGCAATCTCATTGTTGGGGTGACTCATGCTAAGCGCCAAAAACACACTCGCCATCGCCCTGGCTCTCAGCACGCTGCCGGCGCTGCTGAGCGCAGCTCCCGACGAGGAGGCCGAGTGGCAAGTGGAAACCACCAGCGACGGTACCTCGGTATCCAAGCGCCACGAGACTGGTTCGGTCGTGGTCGGTGGTGATCTGTACGTACTGGGTGGACGGCGCGTTCAACCCGTTGAAGTTTACCGGCCTAGCACCGATGGTTGGGAGAATCTGGGGCTAGCGCCACTGGAACTGCATCATTTTCAACCGGTCGCAATCGGTACAAAAATCTACGCCATAGGGGCGATGGCCTGCTGCTTCCCAGACGAGCCCTCCATCCCTGACATCTATGTGTTTGACACGGCGACCAGCAGCTGGAGCACCGAAGGCCAGATTCCCGCGAATCGCCGGCGTGGTGGTGCAGGGGCTGTGGTCTATCAAGGCAAAATTTACGTCGTTGGCGGTAACACCATGGGCCATAACGGAGGTGCGGTAGGCTGGTTTGATGAGTTCGATCCAACAACCGGCGAGTGGACCCAACTACCCGATGCGCCAAACAAGCGTGATCACTTTCAAGCGGTGGTCATTGGCAACAGGCTGGTCGTGGCCGGTGGCCGAGCCACTGACATTCCCAACCCGTTTGATAAAACCGTTGCCGCTACCGATATCTATAACTTCGCAACCGGACAGTGGAGCTCTGGTGCGCCGATTCCGACTCAACGTGCCGGCACGCCTACGGTGGGAGTGGGTTCCGAGGTGATCGTGTTGGGCGGCGAAGCGTCCGGGCAATCCACAGCCTTCGCAGTCGTCGAAGCCTACGATGTCCTTTCCAATTCCTGGCGCACATTGCAGCCCATGTTAACCGGTCGGCACAGCGGAGCCGGATCAATTATTGGAAACCGCCTGCATATGGTTGCCGGTAGCGGAGGCATAGGTGGTGCACCTGAACTGACGTCGCACGAGAGTTTGTTGTTGACCGGTGGCGCTGAGCCAACGCCCAATCCGGGTATCGATGGTGACGGAATTGGCGATGGTGGTGAAGTGGCTCAGAGCACCGACCCGAACGAGCCGACGCAGCCCGAGCCGGAAGGAGGCGCTGAAACTGGAACTGGAACTGGAACTGGAACTGGAACTGGAA
>CALFBL010000024.1 GCA_937951695.1 uncultured Granulosicoccaceae bacterium
TGCCACCAGGTATCAACAATGGGGCAACGGCTGTCACCAACGACGTCGTGATACCACTCCCAGGCTTCCGGGTTGATCGGCTCACCCACCGAGCCAAGCAGCTTCAGTGATGCGCGAGAAGTCGATTTAACCGGGTCGTCACCGTGCGCCATTAACGCGCGGATGGCGGTAGGGGCTGTGTAGAAAATGTTGACCTGATGCTTGTCGATGACGTCCCAGAAGCGGCTAACGCTCGGGTAGGTTGGCACGCCTTCAAACATCAACGTGGTGGCACCGTTCGCCAGTGGGCCGTAGACGATATACGAGTGTCCGGTCACCCAACCGACGTCGGCGGTGCACCAGTAGACATCGCCATCCTGGTAATCGAAAATGTATTTGTGCGTCAGCGACGCGTGCAGAAGATAGCCACCGCTGGTGTGTAAAACCCCTTTGGGTTTGCCGGTTGAGCCCGATGTGTACAAAATAAACAAAGGATCTTCGGCGTCCATTTCTTCAGCCGGGCAGTCATCGTTGGCTGCCTCAACCAGTTCGTGGTACCAGAGGTCTCGCCCGTCCGTCCACTCCACGTCCTCACCACCTCGTTTGACGACTACCATGCGTTTGATGTTGCTGGTTTTTTCGCAAGCGATATCGGCATTCGATTTCAGGCCAACGTTTCTGCCGCCGCGTAATCCCTGATCGGCGGTAATTAAAATCGAACAATCCGCATTCTCGATACGGTCCGCGAGCGCGTCCGGTGAGAAACCGCCAAACACGATGGAATGCGGTGCACCAATTCGTGCACACGCCAACATGGCGACGGCGGCCTCGGGGATCATGGGCATGTAGATGCAGACCCGATCGCCTTTTTTGACACCGATGCCTTTCAGCGCGTTGGCAAAGCGACAGACTTCGAGGTGCAATTCGCGGTAGGTGAGTGTTTTGTCTTCACTGGGGTCATCGCCTTCCCAAATGATGGCGGCTTGGTCGCCGCGAGTTTCTAGGTGCCGATCCAGGCAGTTGTAGGAGACGTTGAGCTTTGCACCCTTGAACCAGGCAATTTCAGCTTTATGGAAATCCCATTCCTGAACGGTGTCCCAGGGCTTGAACCAATCCAGTGTTTTTTCCGCCTGTTCAGCCCAGAACTCATTCGGGCTATCGACCGACTGTGCGTACATCTCATCGTAGGTCTGTTTATCGATGTGGGCGGATTCGCCGAGCGCCTCGGTAACGGGGTAGATTTTCTGTTCACTCATATAATCAGTGTTCGTTTCTCATCGTAGGGGGGAGTTTACCTGTGATTTGGATTGAGTCAAATCGGCGCCAGGGGTAATTGGAGGCGCGATCGGTGCTTTACTCGGATTCAGACTTATTCTTCGTGGGAACAATATAACGCATTGAATTTGTTATTTAATTTTTCGACTTAGAGCACTGATGGCGAGTCCGACTATGAGCGTGAAAGTCCTATTTTCTGACGCCGTTCCCATAAGGCCTTGCGGCTGATGCCCAGTCGGCTGGCCAGTTCGGTCTCCGACAGCGTCGATTGATGACGCAACACGAAATAGCGGAAGTATTCATCCAACGATAAATCCCGGTTATTGGTTGTTTCTTGATCACTGGACACCAACCCCAAACCCAGATCGGTGGCCTCGATGGAGCGTCCGCGAGCGGCTAACACGGCTCGTTCAATCGATCGATCGAGCTCTTGTGCGTTGCCGTCCCATCGATAGGCCTGGACGGTGGCAATGGCGCTGGGGTCCGGTTCGCTCACCGCGACGTTATGGCGTCGACTGTGGTGGTGTATCAGCGCTCGAACCAAATCATCCAGTTGATCGCGTTGCTCTCGCAAGGGTTTTAGCACGATGTGTGATTGTATGAACAGGGTGGCAAGTTCTTCCACGATTTCGCCCCTATCGCACAAGGTTTCCAACGAGGTGTCGCTGACCATGATCAGCTGGATGTTGTACACGCGCCCGGATCGCTGGTTGTTGAGCCCGCGTCGAATGATTGCTTGCGCAAGCTTTATCTGTGCATCGTGACTGAGTAACGCCGGTTGCCGAATGACCAAGGTGCCACCGTGTGCGGCTTGCAACATGCCGTGTCGATTTACTCCTTCTTCACCACCGAGTAACTTTTCCTGTAAGGGTTCGTGACGAAGGAGCGGCAGATCGGCTATCACGAACGGCCCGTTACGACGCTCTCCATTCCAGTGCAGCAGTCGCGCAAGCCACTCGCGTCCCACGCCGCGCTCACCGGTTAAGAAAATGTTACGTTCGCGCTGAGGTGCGTTACTCAAGCGCGCATGCAGTGCACCTAGCTCGGTGCAAGAGATCAATGCTGGCGCTGGCAACAGACGTTCCATGTCTGACACCAGCGCGTTGTTTTGCGCTTGCATTTGATTGTGCGTCAATGAACGCTGGATGACCAATAACAATTCGTCGTGATCAAACGGCTTGGCAACGTAATCGATGGCGCCGGCGCGCATTGCATTGACCGCAGAGCGGACACTGGCGTGACTGGTCATGATCACCACCGGTACCGGTTCGGCGTGGGCGATGATCTCGGTGCCTGCGACACCGGGCAGTCGTAAATCGGCGAGAACCAGATCGAACCCGCGCGGTTCAGCGGTCAGTGCCTCTTCAACCGAATTCGCGGGTGTCACCTCATAGTGATTTCTTTCCAGCAGTCGGGTGAGTGCCTTGAGAATGACTGTTTCATCTTCAATGACCAGCAAACGGTTCATGATGACGTCACCGTGTTGGCCGCAGGCGAGGTAACCGGGAGCTGGACAATCATACGCGTGCCATCTTTGTAGTCTTCGTCTATGCGTACAGAGCCCCCGTGATCGTTGACGAGACTGTACACCAAGGATAAGCCCAGACCGGTGCCACTGCCGACCGGTTTGGTGGTAAAAAACGGTTCGAAAATCCGGTCTCGCACGGAAGGCTCAATCCCGTCACCACAGTCGGTGACGCTCACGGTATGCCAGCCCTCATCCGATTCACACACCACCGACACGGGCGTGTCACAGGGTGAGGCGTAACACGCGTTGGTGATCAGATTAAGAAATATTTGAGCCAGATGATTAGCGTCTCCGTTAACGCGTGTTTGCGCTGGCACGTTCAAGTCGACGGTGTGTCCATGCTCGGGCGCAAGCTTTACCAGACGTACCGCCTCTTGAATGACTTCAGCGAGTTCAACGCTTTCGTGCGGAGAGCCGCTGATGGATTCTGCGTGCGAAAATGTTAATAGTGAACGAACAATTCGGTCGATTCTTTTGACCTGATCGAGTATGTCGCCAGCGTGTTCTTCCACGATTTTCGCGCTATCTTCTGAAGCTTCTGCGCTGACTTCATATTGCAAATTTTGCGCGATGCTGGCAATACCGGTCAGGGGGTTGCCGATTTCATGCGCCACACCGGCCGCTAAGCGGCCGATAGAAGCGAGGCGTTCGGTGTGCGCCAGTTCGGACTCCAGCGTATCCAGGTGTGTTCGGTCTTCCATGATAAACACTTGACCCGCGCCGGCTCTAAAACCTGTTCGAGCGGGAATACTGGCCTTGTGTAAATTGATCGACTTAACCGAATCGTTCAGTGTCACTTTGCACCGAAGGCGGTGTTCTTCATTGGAATTGGCAAAATCGTGCAACACGGTACGCCAGGGTTCGGGTAAGTCCCGTGTCGGTCTATCCTGTGCTTCACGCTCGGGCACACCGGTGATCGACTCCATCGCCGAATTCCACAGGTACACTCGGTCGTCATCATCCACCGAACAAACCCCCAAGGGAAGTTGATAGAGCACTTCACGCAAGTAACGCCGTAAATCATCAAGCTGACGGGTCATGCCCTTCATGCGTTCTCGAGAGGTTTCCAGTCTGAGTTCGAGCAAGCGGTTGTCGGCACTGTCGTCCGAGGCTCGTGCAGGCAATTCATCGTGTTGTAGGCGTAAGGTTTTTCGGGCAAGCGTGGGGCCAATCAACCCCGATAGGTTTCTCTCCAGTTGTTCATGCAACAAACGCAGTTCAGCCGGTCGTGTTTCATCGGTTGACAGCCGAGTTTGCTCAAGCGCTCGTTGCAGTTCGTCACCGGCGACTTTGGAACCCAAAACGGCGTCCATGGCATAGTGGTAGTCGTTGGTTGAGCGCGCAACATACTGGCCGGTGAGGCCAACGCTATTGTGCGCCAACGCCAGCTGAGCCGCATTCTCTTCTTCCAGCGTAGGCTCAGTCAGTAACGAGCCCAGAATGAACAGCAACGAGTTAACCGTTAAGGTGCAAAACGTCGACAGCGTCCAGATGTCTGAGTGCGCCGGCATGACCTGCAACAGATCGGAGCTGGGAACGATCAATGGCCAGATTAACAACAATGCCCAGACAAACGCGCCACCGCTTAAACCTGCCAGAAATCCTGTGCGATTGGCACGCGACCAAAACAGCAATCCTAATACGCCCGGCAACAATTGAGCGGCTGCTACAAATGAAATGAGGCCCAGACTGGCAAGCCCCTCGTTTAAATCGATGACAATATAAAACCCGTAACCTGCTGCGATGATCAAGCTAACCACCAATCGCTTGCTCCAAATCAATCGTTGGTAGAAGTCGGTCGGGGTTTTACCTGATAAGGAGGCGGGCAACAGTACGTAGTTCAACACCATGTAACTCAGTGCCAGCGTGGTGACTATCATCATGGCGCTGGCCGCAGATACCCCACCGAGGAACACCAGAATCGCCAAGGTTTTACTGTCCAGGTGTTGCATGATGCCGAGCACGTAAAAGTCCGGTTGTATATTGAGCGACAAATGCTTGCCTGCAAACAGTATGGGGATAATAGGTAGGTTCAGCAGTAGCAAAAACAGAGGAAACATCCAATAGGCTACATTTAGATGTTTGGGGTGTTCGTTCTCGGTGAACGTCATGTGGTACTGGCGCGGTAGTAGAAAGGCTGCGGTAAAGGCCAAAAACAACAACGTTGGCCATATTCCGCCAACGCGCATCGATTGATACAAGTCAGTGACCGCTTGTGGGTTCTCTTGCGTCCATTGATCGAAACCGGTAGGGCCATTAAACACTGAGGTCAGTACAACGATGCCTGCGACCAGCAAGGCGAATAATTTAAAGGCCGATTCAAATGCGATGGCGACGACTAACCCATGATGTTTTTCGCGTTGGGATAAATGATGCGACCCGAACAGCACCGCAAATACCGTGATTAAAACGCTGAAACTCAGCGCAAGAAACGGTGGAGGTGGCGCGCGGGTAAGTACCGAGACAGATTCTGTAACCGCCCTTATTTGCAACGATATGTACGGCAATATCCCAACCAGCATAAACACGGTGACCAGCAGTCCTGTGCCGCGCCCGCCGTAGCGAAATGCCATTAAATCTGCAAGCGAGGCTAACTGGTGTTCCCGCGACAGCCGCAGCAAGGGTTTTAACACGTAAGGCCCAAGCAAAAACGCGGCGGTGACCCCGAGGTAGATTGTTAAAAACGCAAAGCCTGAAGAGTCCGCC